>CAZYDL010000025.1:0-6895 GCA_964646305.1 uncultured Desulfobacula sp.
GTTATGTTGGAATCCGAGGCATCAGAAAAGTAGCCAAAGTTGAAATTCCTGTAAAAAGTGCTTCAGATCTTGGTATCGATGCCGGAACTGTCGGCGAAAGCGGTGCTAAAACAAAGAGAGTAGATTATTTTGTACCAGATCTCGGAGATGGAGCAGAAATGCTTGAAGGCTCAACTGATGAGATCGTTGGACAGCTGATTGAAAAGCTTAAAGCAAAAGGAGGGCTTTAAATCATGACACAGATTTTTGCATATATTCCACATAGTGGCGGCGTTGCTGGAGATGCAGCACTTGAATTTCCCACAGCTGCCAAAAAAATAGATGAAGGCGCATCTCTTACTGCTGTTGTAACAGGGTCTGGAGCTGATCTTGATAAGGTAGCCCAAAGCATGACTGCTACCTATGCACAGGTAATTAAAATTGATAATGCCGATCTTGCATATCCAAATGCAGAGGTTGTAAGAAAAGCTCTGGTTAATATTGTTCCTGCAGATGCAATTTTTCTTGCTTCCCATGATACTTTCAGCATGGATCTGGCTCCTGGTCTGTCCGTTAAAATGGATTCAAGCTATGCTGCTGATATTATTGATTTTGAGGGTGTTGACGGAACAACATTAAAAGGTATTCGCCAGGAACTTGGTGGAGCTGTCAGTATCCATGTAAACATTGATATATCTGCAGGTGCTGTTATTACAATTCGACCGGGTGTTTTTGCAGCTCTTGAAGGAGCTTCAGCTGGTGGGTCCGTAGAAGATAAATCCGGTGATGCCGGTGATCTTGCTTCCAAAAGAAAATTCATTGAAATTGTAGAAGCAGAAGTAGGCGATGTTGATATTACCAAATCAGATGTACTTGTATCCATTGGACGCGGTATTGAAGATGAGGATAATATTGAAGAGGCAGAAGAACTAGCCAAGGCAATGAAAGCAGTTGTTTCATGCTCAAGGCCGATAGTTGATGCTAAATGGCTTGAAAAATCAAGGCAGGTTGGAACATCAGGTCTTACAGTCAAACCAAAGGTTTATCTGGCAATGGGTATTTCAGGATCTTTCCAGCACATGGGCGGAGTAAAAGGAAACCCATTTATTGTTGCTGTAAATAAGAATCCAAAAGCACCTATTTTCCAGGTTGCAGATGTTGGCATTGAAGAAGATATTCTTGAATTCATGCCTGCACTTGCAGAAGCTATTAACGACCTTTAAATAAAAACAAAGTAGTGCATTTAAAAAGGGTATTATGCATAAGCATAATACCCTTTTGTTTTGTGCGCCAGGCATGGCGCGCAGCGCCTGACTGGCGCTACTCAGGCTGGTTAGATTCAACCTGAGTGACTTGGAGGTGAAAGTCCTCTCGGCCCGACAAGGGGAACGGTTAGCTAAACGGCAAGGGTTTTTGGCAATCATAATAACCGGACAGTTTATTGCAAAGCATTGGGTTTAATACCCCGTTGCTTGCAACGTTAAATTGGTTAAATCCTTTGTCGATACCCCGTCCGCTTGCGGCGGGGTAGTTCATTTGCTACAAAAGAGGATAATTTATTTGCTTGCAACAGAATTGTCCTTAAAATTTGACTCCGCCCAATAAAGCGAATAAGATCCAATAATGATTATTAAAGAAACTGGAAAAATTAGTGATGATTTTTATGTTGTAGGCCCACCAACTGTACCGGTATACCTCTTAACTGGTCCTGTACCTGTCTTATTTGATGGGGGGTTCACAGCTCTGGCATATCAATATGAGGACGGAATCAAAGAAATATTAGGAAAGAACGAACCTATCTATTTATTTTTAACCCATTCCCACTTTGATCATGTTGGAGCTGTAGGCTATTTTAAAAAAATTTGGCCCAAACTTAAAATATGCGGTTCTTTGAGATGCCATGAAATTCTGCAAAAACAAAGTGCAATTCAATTGATTACTAACTTAAACATAGAAGGTACAAAAAATCTAAAAAAAATGGATGTTCATCCACTTAATGAGCATGTCTTTGAACCGTTTGAATTAGATATCCTGATCAAACCTGACAAGAAGATTGAATTGTCTTGTAACATATCAGTAATTGCCTTTAATACACCCGGACACACTTGGGATTTCATGAGTTTTTGGATTCCAGAAAAAAAAATCCTTATCGCCTCAGAAGCAGTTGCCTGTTACAATAATAATGGGTATTTGCAACCCGAATTTTTAGTCAATTTCGATGCATATCTTGAATCATTAAGAAAAATCAAAAATTTGGGTGCTACAATTTTATGTGCGGGTCACAACGCGGTTTTTACAAATGGAGACGCAATTGACCATATTCAATCCTCGGTTAAAGCTGCAAATGATTACTTAATAATGGCAGAAGGATTTCTTATCCAGGAAAAAGGTGATATTAAACGTGTAGCTTTCAGGATCAAAGCCTTGGAATGGGATAACAGACCTTGGCCGAAACAACCTGAAACTGCCTATCTACTAAATACCCGGCAAAGAGTGAAAATAATATGGGATAGAATGAATAACAACAACGCTTCCAGGGTACATTGGTGATAATTAATAAATGAGGTGGTTAAATGAAGATTAACAAAATTGACCATATTTGCATTGCAGTGAAAAGTCTTGATGAAGCTCAAAAAACCTGGGGACCTGTTTTGGGCAAAATCAAGCCGGATATCAAATACGTCGATGAATCTGAAAAAATTAAAGTGGCCAGATACTGTTTGGGAGATGTTGGTTTTGAGCTGATGGAATCAACAGCTCCGGATGGAGAAGTTGCAAAATTTATTAAAAAAAGAGGAGAAGGGGTCATGCTGATCAGTTTTAATGTTGACAATACCCGTGAATCAATGGATGAATTAAAAAAGAAAAAATATTCTTTTATTGGTGGGTCTCGTCCATTCAAAGATTGTGAATTTGCATTTATTCATCCTGAAAAGATGAATGGAGTTTTGTTAGAACTTATTGATTCTAAAGGTACAGAGTTTGAGGAAAATTAGTGTGTTTCAATTTTTTGGAAATCAAGGTCTTAGGTTTAAAATAGTTACTGGATATACGTCAATATTTATTGTGACTTCATTGATAGGTGGGGGGATCATATATTTCCAATTTAAATCAACAATTAGTAAAAATATTCAAAATGAATTGAACAACACAACAAGTATTGTGCTGAATATGGTTAGAACAGCAGCTAATGTTTCTATTAAAAATTATCTGAGAGCAGTATGTGAGAAAAACAAACAGAACATAGAAGAGATTTATCAAAGATATAAATCAGAACAAATTACAGAGGCAGAAGCCAAAAATGAAGTTAGGAAAATTATTTTTTCACAAACTATTGGCAAAACCGGTTATATCTATTGTGTCAACAGTAAGGGCGTTCCAATAGAGCATCCAAATCCTGATGTTGTAGGGCGGGAGGATTGGATACACCGCTCTTTTGTAAAGGAGATGGTTAAACGTAAAGAGGGATATCTGGAGTATGACTGGAAAAATCCCGGGGAAGAACATTTTAGACCAAAAGCCCTTTTTATGAGTTATTTTGAACCCTGGGACTGGATTATTTCCGTGTCAACATATTCAGATGAACTTAAAGGATTGATAAATATAGATGATTTTCGGGGGAGTATTCTTGCTTTGAAATTTGGTAAAACTGGTTACACATATGTTATTGACAGCAAAGGAGACTTAATTATTCATCCTAAGTTTCAAGGCAATTATTTTGATGTTCAAGGTGGTGATGGTAAGTATTTTATTCAGGAAATATCACGGTTGAAGACAGGACATCTTACCTATTCATGGAAAAATCCTGATGAAAAAAAATTTCGGAAAAAAATTGCAATCTTCAATTATTTGCCTGAATATGACTGGATTGTGATATCTTCCGGGTACCTCGGTGAATTTTATTCAATACTTAAAATCATTAAAGAAATTATTATAGTCAGTATTCTCGTGATATTAACACTCATGCTTTTGACTTCATTGTGGTTAAGCTCATTGATTATTCAACCTTTGAAGGCATTAATGAATCAATTTTCCACAGGAGTTTCAGGAGAGCTAAGCATGCGTGTGCCGATAAAATCAACCGATGAAATTGGTCTGCTTTCCCTATATTTTAATAATTTTATGAGAAAACTTGAAAACTATAATGCAAACTTAAAAACTGAAATATCCAAACACCAATTAACGACCGATGCTTTGCGGAACAGTGAATGGAAATATAAATCCATCCTTGGACGTATTCATGAAGGGTATTTTGAATTGGATTTAAATGGAAATTTTATATTTTTCAACCCTTCCATGTTACGCATTTCTGGATATTCTAAAAAAGAACTTTCCCGGAAAAATATTAAAGAGTTGGTTGATTTAAAAAATTCAGACGGGGTTATAGATATTATTAAAGAGATTGATGTCCCACGACAAAAAAGCATGATAGCTGAATGGGAATTGATCAAAAAAGATTTATCAACATGTTTTACAGAAACATCCATATCCATGCTGTCAGATAAAAAAGGAAATCAAATCGGTTGTGAGGGAGTTGTCAGGGATGTGACACGGCGTGTTCAATCTCAAAAAGAGCTTCTATTGTCAGAAGAGATTTTTTCAAAAGTGTTTCAATTCAGCCCAAGTGGTATGTTTCTGGCGAATATTGAAAATGGAAAGATTATCAATGCAAATGAGAGTTTTTTACATTTTACCGGATATGAGTCAACAGCGATTTTGGGAAAAAGCCTGACGGATTTTGAATTTTTCAGGAATAAAAAAGAAGGTCAACGTCTGCTGAAACTGTTGAATAGTAAAAAAAGTCTTCGAAACCATGAGATTGAATTTTGTAAGAAAACAGGAGAAATTCGCCAGGGGATAATTTCTGCTGAAGTTCTGAAAATACGGGAAGATATAACTATTCTTATCGCACTTGAAGATCATACAAAAGCGCGGCGCCTTGAAAAAGAATTTCTTGATATGAATGAAAAGGCTCGACAGAAAATTGCTTTTTACCTTCATGATGACCTTTGTCCGCAATTGATAGGCATAGAACTTCTGGCTGAAATATTAAAACAAAAATTAAATAAGGAATTACCGAACGCTGCCAAATCAGCTGATAAAATTAAAATACTTATTAATGACTCTATACAGAAAACCAGGCTCATTTCACGTGGACTTTGCTCAGTGGATATCGTTAATCACGGTTTTGATTCATCACTTTCAGAGCTGGTTGGATATGTAAAAGATATGTTTGGTATAATTTGTCATCTGGAGTGTGATAATTCTAACCCTTTTACAGACAATACAATTGCGACTCATGCTTACTATATTGTTCATGAATCTGTACATAATTCTATTAAACATGCCAGTGCAAACAATATTTCCATCCAGTTTTCAACTAAGAACCTGAAAAGTACACTGATTGTCAGAGACGATGGAAAAGGTATCTCCTTTCCAGTCAATGGCAGGGGAATGGGATTGAGAATAATGAACTATAGAGCAAGAATGATGAATGCATCTCTTGAAATTAAGAGATGTCCTAAGGGTGGAACAATGGTATTATTAGAAATGGAAAATGACACTGAAAGATTCAATAAGGATTGATTTACAATATGGCCATTAAAAAAAAGATATTGATTGTAGAGGATCACCCAATTTTCAGAATGGGTATGTGCGAACTGATCAATCAGGAAAAAGATCTTAATGTCTGCGGTAGTGCAGAAGATGTGTCCACGGCCAAAACCCTGATAGAATCTGAAAAGCCTGAACTGGTCATTCTTGATCTTTCCCTTAAGAATAGTAACGGGATGGAATTGCTCAAGGATCTTAACAATTATTATAAACATATTTATGTTCTTGTGTTATCCATGCACGAAGAATCCATCCATGCTGAGCGATGCCTTCTTGCAGGAGCGATGGGATATGTGATGAAACACGAAGCGATAGAATCTGTGATTAAAGCAATCAGACAAATATTTGCCGGGAAAAAATATATCAGCCCTAGAGTTATGGAAAATCTGCTGAATAAGCTTGGAGATAATTCAGCTCAGGGACATGATTCGCCGGTACAAAGTTTAACAGATCGAGAGCTGGAGGTATTTCAGATGATTGGCAAAGGATTCTCTTCTGGACCAATAGCAGAACAATTGAATTTGAGCGTTAAAACCATTGGTGCTCATCGGGAACGCATTAAACAGAAGCTTGGTTTGAAAACCAGCAGTGAAATGGTCAGGTATGCAGTTCTCTGGGTGGAAACAGATCTGTATTGATTCTTTTTAAATGTTTTAGTTGCATAGGTGATTTACCTATTATTATTTAGGTTGTTTTTAAGAACAAATTAGTTATATTACTGATTTACAAAACCAAATTTATAATTTAGTATTTTATTAAAATGTTTGGTTTATTTGCTGGTTTATTTTTTTTTGAATTTAACTATTTTAACCCTAAACAAGGAGGCAAGACAATGAAGTTTTCAAAAGTTTTTATTGTATGTACGTTACATGCTCTTTTATTCTTTTTCATCTGTACCCCGAATATTTGGGCTAAAGCACCGATTGTTATTGGTGTTCCCACCTCAATTGGTTTTTTGGAAGGCAAGGAGGCTCTGAAATCAGTTCAACTTGCTGTTGAAGAAATTAATGAAAAAGGTGGCGTAAAGGTTGGAAATGAAAGCAGGATGTTGAAAGTGGAATCTTTGGATATAAGGGATGCCGCTCCTGGAGTACCAGTTCCTGAAGCCCTGTTGGGGATTGAAAAATTGATTTTGGAGAAAAAACCTACTGCCATGGTTGTAGGGCCATTTCGCTCTGAAGCTTTAATGGCATCAATGGATATTATTGCCAAATATAAGGTTCCTCTTTTGGGAACTATTGCAATGTCGCCTGCTTCTGAGGGAAAAATAAAAAAGAACCCTGAGAAGTATAAATATATATTC
>CAZYDL010000025.1:6905-18459 GCA_964646305.1 uncultured Desulfobacula sp.
AAAAATACTTGGCTTATTTTTTTTTTTTCAAGCAGAAGACGGCATACGAGATCATGCCTAGTCTCGTGGGTTCGGAGATGTGTATAAGAGACAGGTATAAATATATATTCAGACCCTGCCTTAATGCAAAATATCTGGTAAAATATCTTGCCGGTACCATGGGATTTATTAAAAGCCAGTTTGGATTTACCAAAGTCTATATCATGAATCAGGATGTTGCATGGGCAAGAAAAACAGCTGAAATAGTCAAAAAAGTCTATTTTGATAAAGCCGGATGGGAAGTAGTTGGCATGGAAAGTTATCCCATAGGAACTTCTGATTTTTCGTCTGCACTTATGAAAGTAAGGGCCAAAGGTGCTCAGGTTATTTTACCCATATTTGATATGCCCCAGAGCGGTACCCTGGTTAAACAGTGGAAAACCATGAAGGTTCCAAGCCTGATGGCTGGATTTATTTCTCCACTTGCCGGCCCGGGTGCATGGAAGACATTTAATAAAAAAATAGAGGGTGCCATCAATGTTAATTTCGAGATGGGATCTGCCATCTCTTCAGACAAAATACCCCTGTCAAAAACCTTTGTTGAATCCTATGAAAAAAGATGGGGGAAAAAATTGGAGGCAGGCCATGGGCCGGCACCTTCCTATGAATCAGTTTATATTCTTACAGAGGCCATTGAAAGGGCAGGCAGCTTAGATCCAGACGCTATTGTTGAAGAACTCGAAAAAACAGATAGACAAGGAGTCATGGGGAGAATTAAGTTTGATGAAGGACATCAGACTGTTTATGATATGGACCCAGATAAAGCAGCCGTTGCAGCCGTTGTTCAATGGACAGATGCAGGAAAGAGAATTATTGTTTTTCCACCGCTAATTGCCGACGGAAAAATCAAACTTCCCAAAGGGCTTGCAGCGGTGAAATAGCAGACCTTGCTCTATCTCTGCCTTATCTAAAGAACAATATGAATTAATCTTTTAATCCCTGGCGGTCAATTAAATCAAGCGACCGCCACATGGGATTTAAAAAGAACAATTGAATTATTGTAATAGTTTTTTTATGTGGCAATAAAGATAGCCCTCAGATTTTTATTGATGACAGCATTTTTAATAAATGGAGATAAAATTAATGTTAACTGGTACTATAATTTACGCATTGATCAATAGTGTCATTTTATGCTTAATCGCAATGGGTTTTAACCTGACCTTTGGGATCAGTGGAGTTGCTAATTTTGCCTATGGCGCATTTTATATACTTTCCGCCTATACTACATGGATTATGATCAATTCATTTCACCTCCCATATTTTCTGTCAGTGATATTTTCCATCATCTTTACAATGGTATTAGGAGCTTTGATGTATCAGGTTGTTCTCAAGCGGGTAAGGGGTCAAGCCATTTCTGAGGTTATTGCCACTTTTGCCATCGGGCTGTCCATTCTTGAATTGTTCCGTTATCTCGGATTTGTGGGATTTGAATACAATCTTCCTCCGTTTATTGATGCAAGTATTGTAATAATGGGAACCTATGTGGACGTGCAGAGAATTATAATTGTAATTGCAGGTATTATCTTGATTATGGCTCTCTGGTTTTTTACTCACAATACGTCACTGGGCCTGGCATTCAGGGGTATTGCCCAGGATGAGCGTACAGCACTTACATTTGGTATTGATTCAGATAAAATTGCCACATTGGCTGTATCCATTGGGGCCGGGTTTGCCGCAATTGCCGCTACGGTAATTATTCCCCTGGGCACTATTTCCCCTTCAGACGGGTATGATATTTTAATGAAAGCACTTGCCGTGTGTATTATAGGCGGGCTTGGCAGTACCGGAGGTGTAATTTTTGCCAGTTTTTTAATCGGGTTTGCAGAGCGTTTTACAGATACCTTTATCGGATCGCACTGGACAATGATTGTCAGTCTGGCAGCTTTACTTATCGTACTAATTGTCAAACCTTCAGGCCTTTTTGGTAAGCAAAAAGAACTCGAAGAAAGGATATAAACCATTGAAAAAGAGAAAAGAGAGAATTGATCGGGGTATTAAAGCAAGGTCTGGAGACATATTTGCACTTAGTTCCTACAGGGAAATGATATATCTTTCAACCCCCCGCCTTGTCCCGATTATTGGATTTTTAATTTTACCATTAATTCTGGGGATTTACTGGCAAAAAGTGCTGCTTTCGGTAGCTGTATTTGCTCTTTTGGCAATAAGCTGGGATATCCTTGCTCAAACTGGAATGGTTTCCCTTGGCCAGGCACTTTTTTTTGGGGTTGGTGCTTATATTACCGGTGCTCTGAACCATTACTGGGGAGTACCTCCATTTATTTCCATTCCGATTGCTACAATTATGGGCGGGATTATCTGTACCTTGATGCTACTGCCCGTTTTACGACTTAGAGGAATCTATTTCTCAATGGTCACAATGATCATTCCTTTGATGCTGGTACGGGTCATAGAAGCTACCAAAATATTTGGTGGAACCGAAGGACTTACCGGTATGACACCATTGCCTTCCCGGTGGGTTGAAGTCTATCTCGTTATTGGAATCATGCTGATTTGTCTTTTTGGATTCAGGCGAATGCTGGATTCTGATTATGGATTGGTTTTGCGAGGCATTTGCGATAACGACCGCTCAGTGACTAATGCCGGTATCAATATTTACTGGTATAAAACCCAGGCACTTTTTATTGCAAGTTCCATTGGTGCCTTTGCAGGTGCAGTAATGACCCATGTTTACATGTTTGTGGGTATGCCGGTTTTTGCTCTGGATTATTCTATGTTTCCCATAGCAGCTGTTGTTGTTGGAGGACCAGGTACCCTGGCCGGTGCAACTCTTGGTGCCTGTCTGCTGGTACCGTTATCAGAGGCACTCCGTGGATTCGGTGGATTGAGAATCGTTTTTTATGGCATTTTTCTTGTGGTTTTTACAGTGGCAATTCCTGAAGGTATTTTTCCTTATATTCAACGTAAATACAATCAGTTTGAAAGATGGGTTGAGGTGGACAAATGAATCAGGTGAAAATATTAGAAGCCATTAAAATCAATAAAAATTTTGGTGGAGTTCAAGCGGTTAAAAATATCAGTTTTGAGGTTAACAAAGGAGAATTACTCGGTGTCATTGGTCCTAATGGATCCGGTAAAACAACCCTGGTTAATCTAATCACCCAGTTTGTTCGCTTAAGTTCGGGCAGCATCAAGTTCAAGGGGAAAAAAATTGATCATCTTCCTCCGCATAAAATAATCGGTCTCGGTATTTCAAGAACTTTTCAGATGGTGAGACCTTTTTATAAACTCCCGGCGTATAAGAATATGATCATTCCCTTATATTCCCCAAGGGCTAGAAGTCTGCTTGGTGGAAAATATGGGGATCGTGATGCTATGGCTTTGGACCTGTTAGAAGAGGTTGGATTTGAAAGAGATTCTTTTGTGGCCTATAAACCTGCCGGGGTTTTGCCCCAGGGATATTTAAAACGCCTGGAACTTGCCAAAGCTATATCACTTCAACCTGATCTAATGATTTTAGATGAGCTGTTTTCAGGATTGAGCCTTGCCGAGGTGGCCAGTATTGTGCCCATCGTAGAAAAATTGCTTCAAAAGGGAATCTCAATTATAATGATTGAGCACCGTTTGAAAGAGTTGTTTAAAATTGCGGACAGGGTCATAGTGTTGAACTATGGTGAGAAAATTGCAGACGGTGTTGCACAGGATGTTATGGAAAGTGAAGCTGTAAAGAATGCCTATCTTGGAACCGAAGCTTAAATCCGGAGATAAAAAAAATGCTTGAAGTCAAAGATTTAATGGTTTTTTTCGAGAACGCACTGGCCCTGAATGGATTGAGCCTTACTGTAAATAAGGGTGAAATTGTTGGAATCATCGGGTCAAATAGTGCTGGAAAAACTACTCTTATGAATACCTTGTCCGGTCTGATTATAGACATGCGTATAAAAGAAGAAATATGTGGAGGGGAACGTATTACCGTGTATGGGAAAGTAATATATAAAAATGAGGATATAACTTTTACCAAACCCCATGAGAGGGTAAAAATGGGTATTGTCCTCTCCAGGGAAAGACATCCTATTTTTCCTGAAAGCAGTGTTTTGGAAAACTTGAAAATTGCCGGGTATCTGAGAACTAAAAAAGAGATACAAGAGACAATGCAATATGTTTTTGAACTGTTTCCAGGGCTAAAAAAACATAAAAAAAGACTTGCGGGTTTCTTAAGTGGTGGAGAACAGCAAATGCTCGCAATCGGAATGGCATTGATTGTAAGACCCGAGATTCTGCTTTTGGATGAACCCCTGTTGGGGTTGAGCCCCATGATGCAAAAAAGTGTTGTGGATGCCATCCGTGATCTTAATAAATCCATCGGAATCACTGTTGTATTAAGTGAGCAGTTTGCCCGGCCGGTGCTCCCAATGATCGACAAGGGATATGTTGTTGAAAACGGTATGCTGACCCTGTCCGGGACGGGTCAGGAGTTGATGGATAATCCTGAAATCAAAGCTGCTTATTTTGGAGTCTGACAAATGAAAATTTTAGAAAAAAATAATTTATTTTCCGCATTTAATACCATTGCTGGTCAATACCCTGAAAAGACAGCTGTAATTTATCTTGGAACTGAATATAGTTATAGCACATTAAAGATAATGGCTGAAAAATTTGCAGCAGCATTATTGGATCTTGAAGTGAAACCGGGAGATCGGGTGATGCTATATATTCCAAATAGTATTCAATGGGTGGTTGCTTTTTTAGCAATTCAGAGAATCGGAGCAGTCTGTGTTCCCATTACTCCTATTTACACTACCCATGATTTGGACTATATAGCCAATGACAGTGATACATCAGTTCTGATATGTGCAGATACCAACTTTGGATATGTTCAAAAAGTTCTTGGAACAACAGGAATTAAAAAGACTATCTATGTTAAAATGGCTGATCTTCTTCCATGGTGGAAGCAATTCTTTGGCAAAGTTTACGACATTATTCCTAAAGGAAATGTTGCAACCGGAGACCAAATATATTCATTAAAGAAGCTTCTTTCCAAATATAAAAACCCAAACCTTCCACCTATAGATGAAGACAAAAATAAAATTGCACAAATATTGTACACTGGCGGGACAACAAAATTTCCTAAAGGAGTTCCCATGTCCCGGGGATTGTTTCTTGTTTCAGCATTCGAACAGATCCTTACCAGTGCTCCATTGATCCCTCCTGAAGAGAATGTAATTTTAGGCAATGCACCGCTTTTTCATATTTTGGGGCAAACATGCAGTCTGGCAACTCTCTTTGTTGGAGGCGCTTTGCTGGTACAACCTAAAATTAATTTAGATGCCACCTTTGATGCAATTTATCGCTTTAAGGTCAGAAGCATGTTAGGGGTTCCAGCCCTTTTTCGAATGATGCTGGATCATGTTCGTTTAGATAAGTATGACTTAAGCTCCGTTGATTACTGGTATTGTGCAGGAGATGTCTTACCAGAAGAACTTGGACGCCGATGGAAGGAAAAATTTGGTAAATGTATATATCAGGGGTATGGAGCAACCGAGACCTGCGGTGGTGTCTGTATGTGTCCTGTGGATATTGAAAATCCACCAAAAAGTGTTGGCAGGGTGGTTCCAAGTAAAAAAGTGATGATTGTTGACCCCACACTCACACCTAAAGAAGTGGGAGAACCTGGAGAATTGCTGGTACATTCCAAAGAGATGGTCTCAGCCTATCTCAACAAGGAAGAAGAGACCAAAAAGGCTTTTATCACCATTGAAGGAGAAACATGGTATCGAACAGAAGATATTATGAAAATGGATGAAGATGGCAATCTCTATTTTGTAGACCGGACCGTGGATACAATAAAACATAAGGGGTATCGGGTATCTGCATCTGAAATTGACGCAGTGCTGCAGGAGCATCCGGCTGTTGTTGATTCCTGTGTTATTGGTATACCTGACGAGAAGGTCGGTGAAAGAATAAAAGCATATGTAGTGTTAAAAGAAGATATTAAAGGCATAACCGGATATGAAATTATAAAATGGTGTCGAAAAACACTGGTGTCTTATAAAATTCCACAGTATATAGAGTTTCGAGATATGCTGCCAAAATCCAAAGTTGGAAAATTGCTTCGTAAAGATATCAGAAATGAGGAAACTCGAAGAGCTGAGAAATAACTGAATAATTAAGTTTTTTTTAACCTGTTTATTTTGAAGCTGAGGAGAAAATCATGAATATTGAACACAACCTTGATCAAAGCCGGGCAAACCACTGAAGAAAAACCAGATCAGCCACATTCGGTTAATATAAATAAATATAATAAAATAATATTCAAATTATAACACAATATTAACATGGGAATAATATGGGAATAATATGGGAATAATATGGCACAATTTATTATAGACAGAACTGATCTTGATTTTTTACTTTTTGAAAAATTAAAAGTACAGGAACTAAGCAACAGTGAAGAATTTGCAGATTTTAATCAAAAAGTAATTGAAATGGTTGTAACAGAAGCCCGCAACCTTGCTATTAAAGAAATTATGCCCACGTCCAAAATAGGTGACATAGAGGGGTGCAGGTTTGAAAACCAAGAGGTGTTATTGCCAAAGGAATTTCACCATGTCTGGAAACTGTTGAGAGCTGGCGAGTGGTTTGTACCTACTGCAAAAGAGGAGTGGGGCGGGCAGGGTATGCCAAAATCAGTGGCTTTAGCAGCACGGGACTATATCAATGGGGCAAACATTGCTCTTTTTATGATAGCCGGATTAAATCACGGTGCAGGGTGTGTCATTGAACAATTTGGTACTGAAAAACAGAAAAAGCTCTATCTTAAGAAAATCAATTCCGGGCAGTGGGCTACAGCTATGCATATTACAGAATCTGAATCTGGATCTGATTTAAGCCGGATCTCAACCATGGCCGAGCCAAAATCAGATGGAACATACAGCCTGTCCGGGTCAAAAATTTTTATTACAGGAGGGAATCATAAGCTGACTGAAAATATCATTCACCTTGTCTTGGCTCGAGTTAAAGATGCCCCCGAAGGTAGCCAGGGCTTGTCCCTTTTCCTGGTTCCAGAATACCATGTGGATGATAATGGCAGATGTATGGACAAAAATGGTATTACATGTACTGGTATTGAAGAAAAAATGGGACTTCACGGCAGTCCGACATGTTCCATGTCTTTTGGAGGCACTCATGAATGCCTGGGTTCACTTTTAGGAGAGAAAAACAGAGGGCTTTTTGCCATGTTTTCTATGATGAATGATGCAAGACTGCTTGTGGGATCCCAGGGCCATGCCAGTGCTTCATCTTCATATCTTCTTGCATTGGATTATGCCAAGACCAGAGTACAAGGTTTTATTCCCGGTGTTGAACAGACCAGCAGAAACAATGACCAGATTCCAATCATTGAACACCCGGATGTCAGGCGAATGCTTTTGACCATGAAAGCCTATACTGAAGGAATGAGAAGTATTCTGTTTTATATTGCATTCTGCCAGGATCAAATAAAAGTTACCAGTATTGAAAGCGAGAAGGAGAGATTCCAGAACTTGATTGATTTTTTAATTCCAATTGGAAAAGGTTATGTCACTGACCGGGCCGTGGAAGTTTGTGATATGGCTGTCCAGGTATTTGGCGGTTATGGATATACCAAGGAATATTCTGTGGAGCAAATTCTTCGGGATGTCCGCATCACAACAATTTATGAAGGTACAAATGGTATACAGGCCATTGATCTTTTCAATCGAAAATTAATCATGAAAAAAGGAGAGCTTTACAAGACATTGATTAGCCAGGTTGAAAAAACCATAAATAAAGCAAGAAATACAGATTCCCTTGGTTTATTGGCAATAAAGTTTGATTGGATGGTACAAAAATTTAAAAAAATAGTCCATCAAATGAGCAGGCTGCCAAAAACTTCTAATGATATACTCAAAGCTAGATCACTTTCAAGCCAGTTTCTCCATGTCACAGGTGATGTGATTTTGGCCTGGATGCTTCTTTGGCGTGCCTATGTTGCGCAAAAACAGCTTGACAAAACAACCCAAAAAAAGAGAAAAGACTTTTACCAGGGACAAATTGAGTCCGCTCGATTTTTCATTGAAAATCTTGGACCTGTGACCATGGGGAGGATGACCTCAATAATGGATTCAGGTGATGCGGTTCTTAAAATTTCCACAAATGCATTTGGGGGTCGGTAATCTATCTCCCCTGGATCAATTGAAATCTTATTAGATGAAAAAAAGGAGTGACTTGATAATGAAACATGACGAGAACCTTGTTTTAGTTGAAATTCAAGACAATGGTATCGCTTTTATTACCCTTAACCGTCCCAAGGCTATGAATGCATTAAATGTTGCATTGATAAATCAATTTGAAGAGGCATTTTACAAGTTGGAAAGTAACCCTGTAGTAAGGGCCATTGTGATTAAGGGGGCAGGTAAGTTTTTTGTGGCAGGCGCAGATATCAAATTTTTTATTGAAAAAATTAAGGAAAAAGATTTTTCAAAGATCATCTCTTTTACCAGGAAAACCAGTGAACTGTTTTTAGCTATTGAAAAATCAAAAAAATATACAATAGCGGCCTTAGATGGACTCTCTCTTGGTGGAGGCAGTGAACTTGCTCTCTCCTGCCATGCCATTGTGGCCACAGATAAAGGCACCATGGCTTTTCCAGAAACCGCCATCGGTATCTTTCCAGGGTTGGGAGGCATGCTTCGCCTTGCAAGAAAAACCACACCTGCTCTTGCAAAGTATTATACATTTACAGGTCATACCATCTCAGCATCAGATGCATTGAAGCTTGGGATTGTGACCCATCTTGTTTCTGCTGATGCAATGAAAGAGACTATTTTAAAACTTGTTTTAAAAGAAGAACAAAAAAAAGAAGTACTTTTTTTACCACCTGAAGGGTTCAAAGATATTGATACTTTTTTTTCGCAAATTAATTATCAGGATCTGATTGATAAGAATATACCTGCTGATGTGGATGCATTCTTTGCAAAAAATATCCTTAAAAGCATTGGACAGAAAGCACCTGTTGCATTAAAACTGGCCAATGATATAATTGATATGCAGGTGGGTAAATCCAACAAAGATGCCATAGAAATTGAGCTTTCCCATCTTGAGGAAATTTTTTCCACAGAGGATGCTTTGGAAGGCCTTTGCAGTGCAGGAAAACGAAAACCAAAATATATAGGAAAATAATCAGGAGGAATTATGTTATCAAAAGCGTTTATACCATATAAAGGATATTACTCCACCCCTTTTATCAGGTGGCAGGGCAGTCTTGCAAATGAAAATTCAATCTCTTTTGGAGCTCAGACTTCAAGAAGATGGCTGAAAACAAAGGATTTTGATCCAAAAATGTTTGATTATCTGATGCTGGGGGTTACCATTGGGCAACCTGCTCTTTTTTACGGAGGCCCTTGGGCATCGGCACTTATAGGTTCTACTGAAACAGCGGGTTTACTTATAAGCCAGGCCTGTTCAACTTCAACCACCGGGATATTTCAGTCTGCCATGGGTGTAGAAAACGGGGCATATGAGACAGTCTATAACCTTTATACTGACCGCTGTTCCAATGGACCCCACACAATATGGCCAAATCCTAAAGGCCCCGGCGGTCAGGTGATTTCAGAAAATTGGGTCATGGATCATTTTGGAAAGGATCCATGGGCTGGCGGTGCTATGATAGAGACTGCAGAGAATGTCATAAAAATGGCAGGTATTACAAGAGAAGAGTGTGATGCTAATGCTTTAAGACGTTCTGAACAATATCAAGACTCCCTGGCCAATGACAGAGAATTTCAAAAACGATATATGTTCCCCATTGAGATCAAGGTATCAAAGAAAAAAATCATCCAGATTGATTCTGATGAAGGTATCATGCCAACAACAGCAGAAGGTCTCAAAGGGCTGAGGCCTGTCCTGCCTGAAGGCAAACTTACATTTGGTTCACAAACCCATCCGGCCGACGGCCATTGTGCACTCATTGTTACCAACCAGGAAAAAGCAAGAGAGTTGAGTGATAATTCTGATATTGAAATCCAGGTTGTATCATTTGGTCATGCAAGGGTTAAAAAAGGGCACATGCCAATGGCACCGGTACCAGCTGCTCAGATGGCTTTAGAAAAGGCCGGACTGACTGTTGATGATATTAAAGTCATTAAAACCCATAACCCGTTTGCTGCCAATGATATTTATATGGCAAAACAGATGAATCTTGATATCAACACCTTTAACAATTATGGCAGTTCATTGATATTCGGGCATCCCCAGGCTCCCACAGCTGGACGATCGATTATTGAAGGAATTGAGGAGGCTGCAATATTGGGTGGCGGATATGTCCTTTTTACAGGTTGCGCTGCAGGCGATACTTCAGCTGCACTTATCCTGAAAGTAGGATAATGCTTAAAAGAGTGTAAGTCTTGATATTATTAAAAGATTAAAAAATACTTTAAATTTATTTTCAGTCAGCCATATATATATATGGCCATGTAGTAAACAGGAGAAATCAGATGAAAGAGATAAAAACTGTCGGGATAATAGGATTTGGCGTAATGGGTGCAGCTATAGGGATTAATGCAGCCTCTTCAGGATTTAATGTCATTTTTAAAGAGTTAAATGATGATCTGGTTCAATCAATGTATGACACTTGGGTTGTTAAAGCTCTGGATAAACGAGTTAAAAAAAATAAAATCACCCAACAGGATATGGATGAGATTACAGGGAGAATAAAGGGAACACCAAAATATGAAGATCTGAAAGAGTGTGACCTTATCATTGAAGCTGCAGTTGAAAACCTGAATCTGAAAATCAGTATATTTGACGAGTTGTCAAAAACATGTCCTGAAGATACTATCATGGTAAGTAATACCTCCACCTTTCTTATCGAAAAAGTAATGGAAAAAGTTTCAAATCCCCAACGAACTGCCGGACTGCATTATTTTTTTCCAGCCAATATTAATCGTCTTGTGGAGGTCATTAGACAAAAAAATACAAGTGATGATACATTCAAAGCTATAAATGAATTTGCTGTAAAAAATAGAAAGACCGTTATTGATGTCACGGATTTTCCTGGGTTTGCCATTAATCCGATCTTTATATCAAGCTATATGGTGCTGAACTCTTTTTATGGAGACTACAATGCTGCAAGCCTGGAAAGCATATCCAAGGAAGCTTTAGGCGTAAAATTCGGTATTATGTGGGTACAGAACATGTCAGGTATTGGAACCGCTTTTCATGCAGCAAAATCCATGTATGAATATCTTAATGAATCAGATGTGGGGTACCCAAAAGTTCCAAAACAGCTGGAAACATGCTTTAACAGCGGATCAACCTGGGAACTTGAAGATGGTCCAGTCGTTGAGGATAAAGCTGCAAGGCAGGTGGTTATTGACCGTTTATTAGGTGCAATTTTCACCATATCCACCCATCTTGTGGAGAAAGATGTTGTATCAGCTAAAGATCTGGAAACAGGGATTAAAACAGCCCTGGCCTGGCCTGAAGGTCCATTTGCAATGATGAACAAAATAGGAATGGAAAAAACAGCAGAACTGATCTC
>CAZYDL010000026.1:0-18319 GCA_964646305.1 uncultured Desulfobacula sp.
ATATCGCCAAAATCAAGAAGCACACCTGCTGAATTTAATTTTTCCCCTTTAACACACACTTCAATATGCCAGTTATGTCCATGGAGGTTCTCACATTTTTGTCCAACCATGGTTAATTGATGGGCTCCTGCAAAACGGGTTTTAACTTTTAGTTCAAACATGGTTTATCCTTTAAAAGTCTTACAGGTTTTTAAAAAGATTCTTTAATTTATTTGATATTTTATTTTTATCAAGTTTGTCAAACTTTTTTAATAAATCTATCTGGTTCTTATTTAATCTGGTTGGTGTTTTTATTATTACCTTGATAATCTGATCGCCCCGGCGATGTGTCCTCAGAGAAGCTATGCCATGACCTCTCAGTCGAAAAACATCACCATATTGAGTAGCTTTTGGAATTTTAAATTCTTCGTCACCAACAAGGGTTGGAATTGTAATTTCATCACCAAGGGCAGCCTGTATAAATGAAATATCTATGGCGCATATAATATCTGTGCCGTCCCTCTGGAAAAATTTATGGGGTTTAACATTTATTACAACATAGAGATCTCCTGCAGTGCCTTGAGCAGTTGGGGCAGATTCTCCTTCACCTGTTAAACGCAGTTTTGAGCCTTTATCAACGCCTGCAGGGATCTTCACCTGAACTTTTCTGGTGACTTCCACTCTTTTAGCTCCCCTGCACTTTTTACAGGGATTTGCAATAATGCTTCCCTGACCTTGACAATAAGGGCATGTGGTTTTTACTTTAAAAAAGCCCTGATTTTGAATAAACTGGCCTGTACCACGGCACTGGGCGCAGGTTTCAGGCCTTGAGTTGTCTGCACTTCCTGTGCCTTGACACTCTTCACAGGTATCCATTCTAGGAATGGAAATTGCTTTTTCAGTACCAAAGGCTGCTTCCATAAAATCTATGGTCAGGTCATATCTAAGATCGGAACCTCTCTGGGATCTTCTGCCATTGCCGCCTCCAAATCCAAAAAAATCTTCAAAAATATCACCAAAGCTGGAGAAGATATCTTCAAATCCTCCTGGACTGCTGTGACCTGCACCTTCCAAACCTCGATGCCCAAACTGGTCATAAATTCCCCGTTTACTATCATCATTTAGTACTGAATAAGCTTCAGATGCTTCCTTAAATTTGTTTTCCGCTTCTTTATTGCCTGGATTTTTGTCTGGATGATATTGAATTGCAAGTTTTCGATAGGCTTTTTTTAAATCAGGCTTTGCAGCATCTCTGGCAACGCCAAGTATTTCATAATAATCACGCTTTTGACTCATACTTGTCCCAAATAGTTAAATAGTATTTAAAATTTATAAACTGCAAATAAATAGTGAAAGCCATGAATGGTGAGCAAAGTGACTATAACTAATTAAATTCTTACACTTCACAGCTTTGCAATTTCTTAAAATAAATCACAAATTGAGCTTGTCAACGATGGGAGGCTTATAAATGAATAAAGATTTGGTCAAAAGGCTTTAAAGGTTTCCTTTTTAAGCGTGGTTGGTTTTAACCAGTTTTTATCATCTTTGTCAGGATATTCTATATTATAATGCAGTCCACGGCTCTCTTTTCTCAGCAAAGCTGATTCAATTATTAATTGTGCTATTGTGGCAAGATTTCTCAACTCAATTAAATCAGAGGTAACCTTAAAATCCCAATAATATTCATTGATCTCTTTCTGGATATTCTGGATTCGTCTCAATGCCCGCTGCAGGCGTTTGTCTGATCTGACAATGCCCACATAATTCCACATCAAACGCCGGATTTCATCCCAGCTATGGGAAACAATGATGGCTTCGTCACTATCTATTGTATCGGCTTCATCCCATTGATCAATTGTAATATTATTTTTATTGGAAATTTTCTTAAATTCTCTAATTGAAGATTCATATGCTTTATGGGAATATACCAATGCTTCAAGAAGAGAATTTGAAGCAAGCCTGTTGGCGCCATGCAGCCCCGTGCAGGCAGTTTCACCAACAGCATAAAGCCTTTGAATATCAGTTTTTCCATTAAGATCAGTTGCAACCCCCCCGCACATATAATGGGCAGCAGGAACAACAGGCACAGGATCTTTTGTCATATCAATGCCATATTCAAGGCATCGAGCATAAATATTGGGAAATCTTTTTTTAATAAATTTTGAATCTTTATGACTAATATCAAGGAAAACACATTTGGCTCCGGTCTTTTTTAATTCATTATCAATGGCCCGTGCCACAACATCCCTGCAGGCAAGTTCAAGGTCCTTGGTATATTTATGCATGAACCTTTTACCATTTGAATCTATTAAAAATGCACCTTCCCCTCTTACAGCTTCTGAAATAAGAAAGTTTTTTGCTTTGGAATGATGGAGGCATGTGGGATGGAATTGTACAAATTCAAGATTTGCAACCATTGCTCCTGCACGGTATGCCATGGCAATACCGTCACCGGTTGCTATATCAGGGTTGGATGTATAAAGATATACCTTGCTTGCCCCACCAGTGGCAAGAAGGGTAACAGCAGAATAAAAAGTTTCAATTTCCCCAGTTCTATTATTTAAAACATAGGCACCACAGCAATCATTTTTCTGCTGTGTTACAATAAGACCACTTCTTATGCTGGAGCTGAATGTTATGAGGTCCACTGCAATGTGGTCTTCAAGAATAGTTATATTGGCATTGCTCTCAACATTTTTTACCAAGGTGTCTTCAATCTCTTTACCTGTAAGATCCTGGGCATAAACTATTCTTTTTGCAGAATGCCCCCCTTCCTGACCAAGGGAAAAATCAAATTCTTTGCTGCTCTGTCTATTAAAATCTGCGCCCTGCTTTACAAGCTCTTTAATCCTTTTGGGCCCGTTTTCCACCACCATTTTTACAGCATCTTTATTACAAAGCCCGTCTCCTGCTGCAAGGGTATCTTTTATGTGCAGATCAAAGGAGTCTGTTTTACTGAATACTCCTGCTACACCACCCTGGGCCAGGGCAGTATTGGTTTTTTGGATCTTTTTTTTAGTTATTATGGTTACCCTGCCAAATTGGGCAACTTTCAGGGCATAGCTTAAACCTGCAATGCCGCTTCCTATGATCAGAAAATCTGTTTTTTTTATCATAACAGAGAGCTTTTCTTCTTTTTACGCATACTTAAACCAAAAAACAGTCCAACAATAAACACACCGCCGCCACTGAGAAACCAGAGTTTTTCCTCATTATCCAAATTATCTTTCAACTCTTTGATTTGATTTTTCTGAATTTCATACAGTTCTGATATCTTTGTATATTCTGCATCAAGTTTTAGAAAATCTGCTGACTCTTTTTTTAATTTATTATATTTTCCCTGCACACGGGTGAGTATTTCATTTGCATCCACAAGTTTTTTGTTTTTTTCTTCAACATCTTCAAATTTTGATAGTAAATTTGAATTTTTTTCCCTTAATTTATCAACAAGAAGAGCACCAGGGATCTCCTGGGTTAAAAATCTTGATAAAACCCATCCTATTTTTCCACTATCTGCCTTAACCTGAGTCCAGTCTTTCTGGTATTCAATGATTTCAAGTTTGGTGCCGGATTTTACCATGACAACAATTTTATGCTCAACACCGGGACCTGTACGCATGGTTATATTAGTAATTCCTTTTACATAAATATCTTCGGCAAGCAGGGGGCAGGCAAAAATCAGGGTCCACAGCAATATAATTAAAGGGTATTTATAATTTATTTTCATTTTAATAAGATCTCCTTTTTTTTATTCTTTCCATATCATTGCATCCTCTCTTTATCAATATGAAAAATTTATTATATCTGAACTGATATCAGATGAACAGTCCCTTTTTTGATTTTGTCAGCTGTGGATACGTATTTTAATTCAGACACCATATTAATAATATTTAAAAAATATTTTGACTATGGAATACGAATAATATAGCTTAAAAAATAGAATATGCATGACCAATACAAAAAAACCTTAAATGTAAAGGAGAAGATACAATGGGTGATCAAATATGGAAAACCCCTTTTTGGCCTGAAGGCGTAGCACACGATGTAACCAACTACCATTATTCTCTGCCCCAGATTATTGATAACACAGCTAAAAAGTATCCCAATAAAGTTTATACCATATTTAATGGTGCGTTCAGAACCTATGCCCAAGTCAAAGAGACTGCTGATAGAATTGCGAATTTTCTTGAGAGCAAGGGTATTAAAAAAGGGGATAAGGTTGCTATTTTTCTTCCCAATATACCCCATTTTCCTGAAATTTTGTTTGGTATCCTTAAATCCGGTGCTGTGGCAGTAAACTGCAACCCTTCATACACTCCTTCGGAACTGAACTACCAGCTAAAAGATTCTGAATCAAAAATGGTCTTTTGCATGGATCACCCTCTATTATACCCCAACACGGTTGAGGCGATAAAAAATACGAAAATTGAAACCGTTATTATTTGTAATATCAAATCCTATCTTCCAAAAATTAAAGCATTCATCGGGGGACTTTTAAATAAAATTCCCAAAGCAGCCTCCCATGAACCCGGACATTTAATGTTTGATGATATTATTGCATCATCCAGCCCTAATCCGCCTTCCATTGATTTCAATCCTGATGAAGATACTGCTGTCATGCTTTATACCGGAGGCACAACCGGAGTTCCCAAGGGAGCTGAGCTGTTGCATACAAATTTCACTTCTAATCTTGAAGCATGTGAAGAATATTTCAGGCTGGTTCATGAAGAGGGGTGTAAAGCTGAAACATTCAGGCATGGCGGATATCATACATTTCTTGGTGTTTTACCCTGGTATCACAGTTTTGGTATCACAAGTGCTCTGTTTTTAGCAGCAAAGACAGGCAGCAAGCTAATCTGTATCCCAGACCCCAGGGCTGGCAATCCACCTTTTACTGGAGTTCTCGAGGCAGTACAAAAATATAAACCAACTTTTATCACAGCCGTTCCAACCATATTTGTTGCTTTTACCAACCATGCTCTTTTGGACAAATTTGATATCTCCTCAATTATGGGATGTCTTTCAGGCGGCGCTCCCCTGCCTCCAGAGGTGTGCAGGCAATTTGAAGAAAAAACCGGATCTATTATTTTTGAAGCATATGGGCTCACGGAAACTGCACCTGCTGCCTGTATCAACCCTTCTTTTAAGGAAACCCGAAAAATTGGTTCCATTGGTTTTCCCATTCCTGGAACTGATGTTAAAATTGTTGACCTTGAAAAAAGCACACAGGAACTTCCCCAGGGGGAAGATGGAGAAATTGCCATTTGCGGTCCACAGGTGATGAAAGGTTATTGGAAAAGACCTGATGCCAATGATGAAGTGTTTGTTCAGATTGACGAAAAACGGTATTTTCTCACAGGTGATATTGGAAATATAGATAAAGATGGATATATCACCATTACTGACCGAAAAAAAGACATGATCATTGTTGGTGGTTTTAATGTATATCCAAGAGAGGTAGAAGATATCCTTTATACCCATCCCAAGGTTGAACTGGTTGCTGTGGTGGGATTTCCCGATGAAAAAAGCGGAGAAAAAGTCAAAGCATTTATTCAATTAAAAGAAGGCGAAACTGCAACACAAGACGAGATGACTGCTTTTTGTAAAGAAAACATGGCAGGATATAAGCGCCCTAAAGCCATTGAATTCAGGGGTGAAATTCCTGTATCAAATATAGGTAAGGTCCTGAGACGAGTTTTAAGGGATGAACCCAATAAAACCTGATAACAAAAATGAGGCTTCCCGGCCATCTGATTTACCCACGATTATTGTAACAGGCGCATCAGGTTTTATTGGCCGTCATTTTCTGCAATCATTTCATAATGATTTTTATATTTATGCTTTTGCAAGGCGATCCCAGAAAAGCGTTGGAATTGCCATGCATGAGAACATTAACTGGATTCGTGTTGATATAGGGGAAGAGACATCTGTTAAAAATGTATTTAACAGGATTGCCCAAAATGGTGGTGCAGATTATATCCTGCACCTTGCAGGGTATTATGATTTTGATGGCAGGGATAATCTTGAGTATGAACGTACAAATGTAAATGGAACCCGTTATATTTTAGAATCTGCTTTAAATCTCAATATAAAAAGGTTTATATTTTCAAGCTCTTTAACCATAACCCAATTTGAAAAACCAGGCTTGATTATTAATGAAAAAAGCCCTGCAGATGCCAAATTTGAATATGCTGTAAGCAAAATAAAAGGTGAAAAATTAGTCAGGCAATATTCTGATAAATTTCCTGTGGCAATTGTCAGGCTTGCTGCCATATACAGCGACTGGTGTGAGTATGGTCCATTATATAAATTTTTGTCCACCTGGCTCTCAAAGCGCTGGAATTCAAATATTCTGGCGGGTAAAGGTGAATCTGCTGTTCCATATCTGCATGTTAAGAATCTTAATACTCTGTTTGATAAAATATTTAAAAAGAGTGATCTACTACCCAGATATGATGTTTTTATTGCCAGCCCAAATGGCTGTACATCACATAAACAATTATATAAAATTGCCATAAGATATAATTTTGGGTTTCCCAAAAAACCTTGCTTTATACCAAAATGGTTTGCCTATTTTGGTGTCTTGGCATTGAATTTTTTTGGTGGAATTATTGGAAAATCCCCATTTGAAAAGCCATGGATGATTCATTATGTTGATTTAAAACTCAATGTTAATGCAGCTTATACTCACAACAAGCTTGAATGGAAACCTGTTGCACGGTTCAATATAAGCCAGCGTCTGCTTTTTTTGATTGAACACATGAAAAGCAATCCATTTAAATGGCATTATAAAAACATAGAGGCCCTTGAAAAACAGAGGAAAACACATCGCAATTTTAAAATATATGAGGTTATGCAGTCTCTTCAAGATCAAATTGTTAAAGGCATAATGCTTGAAATGCATTCAAAAAAGTATTCTGACAGATTCCTGCCATATAAAAAATTAAAAAGCCAATTGCATGGCGAAAGAATTTTATTTGTCTATTCAATGTTTAAAACTGCTGTGCGTACAGGGGATAGAATGCATGTCATCAGCTATGCCAGAAATCTGGCCAGCGAAAGAAGTAAAGAAGATTTTTCAGTACATGACATAACAGATGCTGTTGAATTTACTGCTGATTTTATTGTGAAAACTCTTTTGGGACGACCTGAATTAGTAGAACAGCCAGAGCTCAAAGATATGGAACAGATGATTTATGATGAGATTACTTTAACGGCGCAATTGATAATTGATGAGCTTGAAGACTCATTTGACAGGCTGATGCACAATTAATTGACCGATAAAAATAATATGGAGTCACAAAAAGACAAATATTTTAAACGAAATGCTACAAGTGTTGCGGCTGTTGAAATTTTCTGGGGATTTGGGTTTCCTGTTATCCTGGAATCCACATTTCTTCAACTTTTTCTTAAACACCTTGGCGCTTCAGATTTTTTAATCGGCCTTGTTCCTTCCATTCTTATTCTTGGAATTTCAATATTCCCTCTGTTTTCAAGCTATCTGACCCGAAATTATGAAGAAAAAAAAAGAGTAGTACTTTATCTCCATGTGGTATCTTCCTGTGCAACCCTGTTTTTTGGTATTTTTCTCTTTTTTGTGAAAGATACAGCTTTGATTCTCCCTGCTTTTTTTATCTCCTATGTGATTTTTTCTATGTGCATTGGATTAACCGTTCCTGTGTGGCTTAATTTTCTTGTAAAAATATTTTCAGCAAAGAAAAGCGTCCAGGGGTTGAGTATAATGTATCTTGCCCAGAATATTGCAAAATTGGTTGCAAGTGTTTTTATTATTAAAATAGTGGAGGCCTATTCATTTTCCATTTACTCTGCTGCCTGGATATTTTTTGTATCAGGAATTTCATTTTTAATAGGATCCCTATTCTTTTGTTTCAGCAAAGAGGTGCCAATAAAACAGAGGCAGCCTTTTTTAAAAGATTCTTTTTTTACCCATACAAAAGATACCATTGTTGAAATTGTTCACAACAAAAATCTTGTAAAATACCTGGTTGGTGACCTGGATAACTATGTTTTATTAACCATGATGGCTTTTTATGCCAATTATGCCACACAGTATTTTGACATCAAGGATTATACTGCAGCCGGGCTTTTTGTGGGATTTATCTACACAGGCTCAATTGTGGCAAATCTTGTGCTTGGCACACTCAATTATATGAGCCTGAAAAATAAATTTTTATTCACAAAAATATTATGTCTTTTTACTTTGATTGTATTGATCTGTTTTCCGACATTTACAGGATTTTTATGTGCCAGTTTTTTCATGGGGTTATGCCGGGGTACAAGGGCTTTAATTTACTCGCCATGTGTAAAAAGATTTTGTAAAAGAGATGATGCTACTGGATATTTTGCTGTGCTGCCCTTATTAACCATTGTTTTTGGTGCGGGGTTTCCTGTTTTTTTTGGATCAATGCTTGATAAATTTGCATATCTTGGAAGCATGTCATATCAAATCATGTTTGGAATATCTTTTTGCCTGATTATTGTCACCCTTATTTTTGGTATTTTGACAAATTTTGACCATTAATTGATCAATGTTTATAGCCCATTGAACACTTGTTATTAGCAATAATATTTAGTATAGATCAAATTAGTCATTGTTGTTGCAGTTAAAGTTCAATATATCGCCATTTAGGAAGATAGAATATGGAGGAAAACAAAAGATCTTGTTTCCAATTAGCAGATAAAGAACCTGAGATGAACGAGGAACTTAAACAAAAGGTGCAAAAACAGGCTGCCATGATTGTACAGGCAGAGAAAATGGCATCTGTAGGACTTCTTGCAGCCGGCATTGCCCATGAAATCAACAATCCAATAGCTTTTGTAAATTCCAATTTATCAGCAGTAAAAAAGTATTTTAAAAAAATCATTTTTCTGTATGAAAAATATGCAGATATGGAAAAGTTTCTTAAAGAGTCGAAAGACAGCAGGGCTGCACAGATGCTGAAAGAACTGGATGCTTTTAAAAAAGAGAATAAAATTGAAATGATAATGGATGATCTGGAAGACCTTGCTGATGAATCCATAGATGGTATAAACAGAATCAGAACCATTGTGAATGATTTAAAAACTTTTTCCAGGATTGATGAATCTGAATATAAACATATTGATATCAACCATGCCATTGACACGACATTGAATATGGTAAAAACTGAGTATAAACACAAAGTTGTAATTGAAAAAGAGTATGGAAAAATCCCTGAAATTAAATGTTTTCCCCAGAAAATCAGTCAGGTGTTTATGAACATTTTAATTAATGCGAGCCAGGCCATTGAAGAAAAAGGCACCATTAAAATAGCAACACAATTGTTAACAAAAGGCAAACGAAAAGACGACAACTTTATTGAAATTATAATATCAGATACTGGCTGTGGAATCCCACAGGAAAATTTAGACAAATTATTTGATCCTTTTTTTACTACTAAACCTGTGGGAAGCGGTACAGGCCTTGGTTTAAGCATAGTGTATGAAATAATAAAAACCCATGAGGGGAATATTAAAGTTAAAAGCAAAGTGGGTAAAGGCACACAAATCACTATCTTGCTGCCAATAAAAGTACCTGGCAGATAAAAGTCTGGGCGACCAGACTGGTTATTACTATAGCAGACCTTTTTTATTCAAGCATAAGGAAAAACAATATGGCTGAAGAATTTTCCCATAAAATCTTGATTGTGGATGATGAAAAAAGTGTAGGCAAATCCCTTGGGCGAATTTTCATGGCAGAGGATATTGATTTTATATATGTTGAAAGCGGGGAAGCAGCACTTGAAGAGATTAAATCTGTGCAAAACCCTTTTTCAATTATTATATCAGATCAGCGAATGCCCGGCATGCAGGGCACTGATTTCCTTGCACAAGTTAGAATAATTCATCCCGACACCATAAGATTTTTACTGACTGCACATTCAGATATGGATATCATTATCAGCTCTGTGAACAAGGGGGCCGTACATGAATTCATTAACAAACCCTGGGATAATGATGAACTTCTTGAATTGATTCAAACCTGGTTAAAACAATATGAAAAAACCCTTGAGGGAGAAAGACTGTTAACAACAGTTAAAAAACAGAATAAAAAATTATATGATTTTGATACTGCGTTCATGGAAACCATAACCATTCACGATAAAAAACTTGCTGCTTTGGATGTGGAAATAGAGGAGCTTGAAAAACAAATTTCAGGCAAGGCAGCGCTGTCTGAAGATTTTTCAGGCCAGGTTGAAAAACAGATGGAAAAGATTTTCATACAAGATGGCAAGCCTGATCCTGGCTTAATTAATAAATTGTATTTAAATTGTATTAAAGATCTTTTTAAAGAATTTGAAGATCTTGCCAATAGAAATGGTTTTGAAATGACGCAATCATTGACTGGTGGTGCAGATGACTAAAGATATAAAACCAAAAGCATTGATTGTTGAGGAGATAAAGGAATCAAGAGAACTTGCAAAAGAAGCACTTGTTAAATCAGGATGGGAGGTTGTGTGTGAAGATACCATAGAAAAAGCCTTTACCATTCTTGAGAACGCTCAATCATCGCCTTTTGTTCTTATTATCAGTGGTGTTAGAATGTCGGGCATGGAGGGTGATGAAATTTTGAAAAAAGCAGGTGAAATTTCGCCCACCACACAGAAAATGGTAATTATCCCTGTTGAGGAAAAAGAAATTTTAATTAGAGCTATTAATATGGCAAATATCAATGCATGTATTTCTTACCCTTTTAAAGAGGAGGATTTAATTTGTGAATCTAAAATCTGTAATATGGCATTTTTACAAACCATAGAAAGGCAGAGGTTTAGAAGACTTGTTAAACGTCAGAATAAGCAGCTCTTTGTGACAGCACAGAAATTTAAGAAAAAAGATATCAAAAACAGACAGCGCATTAAAGAGAAAAAATTAAAAATATTACAATTGAAATCCCAAAAACGTAAACAGGATAAGGAAGATTTGACAAATCTTTCACTTGATCGTTTCATGGAACACAAAAACCTTTTCCGACAGGCCAATGTATTTTTAAAAGAATTTGAAATTATCAGTGACTATATAAAATCATTCATTAAACAATATGCAGATAAACATTCGCATGAATGGGAAGCACAGGATTTAAATGATATTATTGCAGGGGAACAGGAAAAATTTAAACCCCATGAGCTTGTTGAAAGTTTAACAACACTGGCTCTTATAAAGTCTCTTGACAAAAAAAATGATATTTCAGTCACACCTGAGGGCGTTGATTCAGATGTCCAGGAAAAGACATTTGACCAATATCTGGAACTTATTGTGTCCAAAGATTATATAAAGGCATGGTTACACAAAAAAAAGGAGATTGACAAAGAGATTGTAAACCCTGCCACCATACTTGATTTTTTAAGGGATAGTCAGATCAGTTATGGTATTGTTGACGATAAAATCATTAAAGAGTGGTTAGACAAACCATACAATAAAGATGATAAAATACTTATTGCCAAAGGTAAAGACTGTGTGCCGGGCAAAGAGGGTAAAATTACATATAATTTTAAAACAGATTATGCCAATCCAGGTAAAATTCTTGAAGATGGCTCCATTGATTTTCGTGAAAGAGGAGAGGTCCCTTTTGTTAAAAAGGGAGACCTGCTTGCAAGCTTGCAACCTTTTCAAGAAGGCATTATTGGTATTAGTCTTACTGGAAGTGAAATTCCTGTTGATGAAATTATTGATCCTCTTTTTTCATCTGAATCAGGCACTATATTATCTGAAGACAGCCTCAGCATCATAGCAGATGCTGATGGCCAGCCCCATGTGGATGTCATGGGTAATGTCACTGTTAATGAAGAACTGGTGATTAATGATCATGTGGATTTTAAAACAGGCAATATTCATTTTGAGGGCAATATTATTGTAAAAGGAATTATTAAAGAAGGTTTTGTAGTAAAAGGTATCAGCCTGACAGCCAAGGAAATACAAGGTGCAACCATTGAATTATCAGGCGATTTAAATGTTTCAGATGGAATTACCAATGCAGACATAAAAACTGTGGGCAATATCTATACAAAATTTATTAATAATTGCAGAATATATGGGTATGGTGATTTTATTGTACAAAAGGAAATCATTGATTCGTCCATGTGGCTTTCAGGAAGCTGCCAGGTTCCTACCGGCCATGTAATTGCATCTGATATCAGTGCAAAACAGGGGATTGAAGCTAAAAATATTGGTACTCATTCCTCACAACCTCCTGTATTAAGAGTCGGCCTTGATGATCATATTGATAAGCTGGAAAAACAGATTCAGGCAAAACTTGATAAGTCCTTAAGCAAAAGGGATGAATTAAAGACTCAGATTAAAGAGTTAAACAAAAAAGACCGGAATCTGCACAAAAAGATATCAGATAATGCCTATATCCAGGATCGAAGCCAGGTTGAAATCAAAGAATATAAAAAACAATTGGCAGAGCATGAGGCATCAAAGGACAATGAATCTGTACAAAAAATTACCAGGGCTGTGCTTGAGCTGAAACAAAAATCAGCCCGTGCTGAAAGTGAGCTTAACAGGTTTTTTGAACTTCAAGATAGCATTGGTATTAAGATTGATGACCTGACAGACAAGGTTCATGTCCAGGAAGAAAAAAATATGTCTTTTATGGTTGAGAAAAAACATCTCCAGGAAATAAGAGGGAAAAACACTCCTGATCCAAAAGTAAGTGTTGCCCAGGAAATAGTTCAGGGAACAAAAATCAAGGGACCTAATTCTTCTCTGATTTTGAGCCAGGATTGGTCAAGGTGCATGATCCAGGAAAAAAAGAATGAAGACGACATGACGCAGTATTTTGAAATGACAATAATTGATATTTAATTAGTCGATTTTACAGTTTCTGATTGATGAGTTGCATACTCATCCAAAAGACGACGAATCATTTTTTGATATTGTGTATTGTATTTTTGGGCTTCATTCTTGAAGAAATCAACACTAGCCTTACTGAGCGCAATCGTGACCTTTATAGTTTCGTCTTTTAATGCCAGTTCTTCAGGAGATGGCAGAAAATCAGAAACAACTCTGACTTTACCCATCGGTTCATCAGTGTATTTTATTCTCTTTTTCATAGATTTTTTTTCCTTTCCGCCAATATCCAGCGCCAAAAATTCTGATTTTATTTGAACGGTATGTAAACCTTACAGTCAAGATACCGCCAGAAACTTTTCCCAAACAATAATATCTTTTTTCATCAATGCTATGTTCCAAGTCCTCTAAAATTAGACGACTGTGGTCTAAAAAAGCTAATTGAGCAAGAGCAAATGACACACCGTGCTTTTTTGATTGGTCTTGTCTTTATTCCCGTCCCATTCAAAGTCAGCTTTGTTTTCCATAAAAAAGTATAATACTATATTCAAATATTGTCAATATATTTATATGGCTTATTGTATGGCAGACTTATAACGCTGGTGGTCACCTGCTGGCGGAAATTAACGACAGAGGTAGAAAAATTAATGAAGTTTATAAAACAACGGGCTTCAAAAAAAAGCCGACGTAGCCAGTCAGGTGTACACTTTGTTCTGTCATCAATGATGCTAAATCATGATGAGCTCCATTAATAAACATGCTCAATTGAGCGAGAGACTTAAAAACTTTCTGATACTTTTAAAAAAAGCAAATGAATCACGTATCCAGCATATCCCATTCATCACCTAAAATCCACCGGAGTGCTGATAATTTTCCATTCAACATCCCCCATTCAAAATCATCCCAAGGACCAGTGTTATCATATTTATCTACTACTTGTTGAGCTGATTTTTGAGCGGCCTTCAAAATACCTTCATGGATAACATCATTTCCGTATTCCTTCGTGCCGTCAGGAACAATTCGAATATTACCATTTTCAATACCTAAAATTAAATCGCAATGTCTGTTGTACCAGACCTTATCGAATAATTCGTCCATAATAGAAAGAATTTCCTGAAGCCCTCGAGTTTCTTCAGTAAAATCATGTTCAAACAGGATATCCTCTAAGACTTCGTCATCTACACTTTTAATTGCGGAAAATGCGTTATTAAAATAATGAACGTTATCTTTATGGAAAATATCTGAAAAATCTTCATGTGGTTGTCGATGATCTTTTGATGAGAAATCATTATGATTATGTGTAACGAAAATAAAAACATTACTATCCGAGTCATTATTCGAAATAAACTCAGAAAATTGTTCAATAAGTACAGCATCCGCCATAGAGTTTTTGCTTATATGGAAAGGAGCCCTTTTATCTAATCCTCTTTGAACAGCTGCAATTTTTGCGTTATCAGATATTTTTTCTTGTAAAGAATCCTCAATCAGCTTTTCAACTCTAAGTATTGTTGCGTAGTTGGCTTCTGACAACAAAGGCAATCTGCTGTTAACATCGTTTAGAACCTCTATTGCTTTTTCTTTTTCTTTTCCACCAAATTCAAGCACTACACTTCGAACTTGTTTGAATTCATGGGATAAACGTTTTCTGGTTTTATCAGCAACATCCTCTTTGTTTCTATCAAACTCTGCTATCACAAGGTCAGGAACGACTATTTTAATAATCCCTGATGATACTAAATTCTCTAAGGCTGACACTATAGGCAGGTAATTCTTTTTCGTTGAGATGTCAAGCAATACACATGTATCTAACATGATGAAGTGCATTCAATTATTTCCTTAAAAGAGTTTGCCGGCTCCTGACAGAACAGTGTTAATATATGGAAAGTTTTCATGATATTCCCTGCTATAGGTTGCTTTATTTTCCATATAATTTAGTATTCCAACGATAACAAGGAAATCTTAGTCCACATAACAAGCCTATTGCCCACAGATATTACGCTATATCCGGTTCTTAAATAAAACTCATCCCAAAAACCTTAATGCCCAGGACGTGAACGTCGGCATCATGTCATGGACAAAGATATCTCCCGCATAAAAAGTCCACTTGAAGACCTTGATTAAAAGTCAAATTTAATGCATTGATTCTGCAATGGATACAATTCTGTCGCCAAGCATATTGACATAGCTTGCCATTTCATTGTCATACCACCCGTAAATTACGGTCTGGGTAATCTGGATACTGGTAACCTGGTCTTTAATCATGTCCAGTATGTTTTTATCAATTCCCCGGACCTGTTCAAGGTTGATATTAATGGCTCCGGTACGGGCATGGGTTTCATGGCCTTCTATTACAGCAGCAGCTTTCGGAGTTCCTATGATGTCAGAAGAGACATTTTGTTTTTTTGAATATAAAAGATATCCATTTGTGTTGGCTTTTGCCGTATCATCATAAATTGTATTGATAAGCTCTCTTCGTATTGGTTTTGTATTGAGCTCTTCCTGGAAATTCATAACAAGGATAATCAAAGATCCTGTAGTAGTCGGGATTCGAACAGATTCTGCAATAAACCCAATGGTGGCCATTTCCGGGATAACCAGCTGCAGAGCTTTTGCAGCTCCTGTAGTAGTAAGAATTATGTTGTTCAGGATGGACCTGCTTTTTCTCAAGTCCTTGACTGAACTCTTTGGCAGTCGATCCAATACCTGCTGTGAGCCGGTGGCTGCATGTATGGTTGCCATGGAAGCAGAAAGGACCCTTTCAATGCCAAAATAATCAATCAGGGGTTTGATCATATGGGCAAGACAGGTTGTTGTACATGAGGCATTGGAAATAATATTATGGGTTAAGGGATCGTAATCACCATCATTAATTCCCATGACTGTTGTTACTGCATCTTCGGGCATGGGTACACCCTCATTTAATTTAAAGGGAGCTGAAGCAATAACTTTTTGTGCTCCAGCTCCTATATGGCCCCTTATGGAACCCTTGGGATCATTTGCTTCAATGGAGGGATTTAAGAACTGTCCCGTTGTATCCACTACAATACCAGCATTGTTTTCTGCCCACTCTATATCTTTTGGATTTCTGTTTTTTTGCAGTATTTTGACATTGATTCCATTTACCCTTAGAGTTTTACCAGCTTCATCAACATCAGTGATAACGGGTTCGGCATTATATCCATGGAGAAATGCATCAAGCCTGCCATAGGTTGTATCCCTTTCAATATAATGGATAATGTCCTGAAAGGATTGTCCCACTTCTCTTCCCACATTAATAACAATGGAATCAAAATACTTTCGCCCTGCATGATGCCATAAACACAATTTGCCTATTCTTCCAAGCCCGTTAATACCAAGTGTTTTAGAGTTATTTGCAGTCATTTTTCTTTCCTCTCTTTCTTATTTGAAAGTTTTTATAAAATTTATTAATTTTAGCCTTTGAAAGTAGTGCCTTTCATGTTTCATTGTGTGGCAAATAATCAGGCCTGCCAGCTTCTGCCCTTTAGGGTACATGGAGGTTTAGTTTACTTTGATTTTGCCTTGATATACTGATCCTTTTTGACCATTAATACTGATATAATCTCCGGAAACCATTTTTATGTTATTTAATATACACCTTTTTTTGTGTTCATTGCAAACAAGATTTTCACATCCAACAACACATGTTTTATTAAGGTTGTATGCCACAACAGCTGCATGGGATGTGAGCCCGCCCCTTGCAGTTAAAATGCCATCTGCTGCATCAATTTCCAGGATATCATCGGGGACTGTGTCATTTCTCAATAAAATTAATTTGGTATCAGGCTCTTTTTCCTTGAAAACATCAATCTCTTCAAGGCTGAAAACAATTCTGCCGTTCATGGCTCCGCCGCTTACACCAATACCCTGGCCAAGATATGCCTTGTCAAGAATTTGTGGAGTCACATCAAAGTGTATAATTTTTTTCCTGTCTCTATGGGACATATCCCTTGCCTGGAGGATAAAAAGATCATCATGGTTTTCACCTTCAAAAGTGAATTCTATCTCCTGGGGATTCCACCCTTCATCATAGACTAATTGATGTACTACTTTTCTTAATTGGGAATATATATTTGGAAAGTTTTTCTCAAGGCTTTTTTTGGAAACGCGTTCTTCAAGTTCACGTTGGACTTCAGAAATAGGAAGGGTTTTTACAAGCCCTGAAACAACATCTTCACCCTGATTGCCAATGGTAAAATCTCCCCAGAGCCGTATGGTATCTCCAGGTAGTTTCGGACTGTGGCTGAACACAACTCCAGAGCCGGACTGCCTTGAAATATTTCCAAACACCATGGATTGGATTGTAACTGCAGTGCCCCAGTCATTGGATATTTCCATGATCCGACGGTAATCTCTTCCCCGCTTTGAATCCCAGGAGGAAAAAACCTGTTCAATGGCAAGAAATAACTGGTCAACTGGAGATTCAATTAATTCAACCCCGGAATCCAATAAGAGCTGTTTATATGAAAGGGCAACTTCCTTCATCTGCTCTCCAGTGAAATACCGCTTAAACTCAATGCCAATTTCTTTCTTTTCCAGGTAAATAATATGGTCAAATGCATCCCTTGAAATCCCAAAGGCCATGCCATATCCTTGGATAAACCTTCGATAGCTGTCCCAGGAAAACCAGGTGTTGTTACTTGCCTTTGCAATACTTGCAGCAATTTTTTCATTAATTCCTACATTTAAGAATGAATCCAGCATGCCGGGCTGTGATATGGAAGAGCCGCTTCTGACTGATAACAGCAATGGATGTTTAAGATCCCCAAGTTTTTTATTTGTCCTTTTTTCAAGGCTTGCCACCATTGTTTCCACATTTTTTTTAAAATTTCTATTTGCAGGCTTGTAATTGTTAATTATTTCCCGGCATTTAAAAACCTCTGTGGTAATAATAAAACCTTCTGGTACTGCCACACCTATTTTTTTTAATTTAACAAGGTTCAACCCTTTATTACCCAGAAAAATAATATTATTGCTGATTGCATCAAAACTTCCAATTTCAGTTACAGCATATCTGGGATCATAGTTTAACAGCCTGCTTAAGTGGATTTGTGAAAGTTTTTCTGATTGTTGAAACAGAGTATGCAATATCCTGTTTAGAAAAACATCCATCTGCTGAAGTCCTAGGCAGGTTGCAATCTGATCTCTGAAAAAAATTTCAGCCACACGATGGTCAAATTTTGATTCTGCGTTTTTTAGTCCATTGGGCAGGTATTTGTCAAGGATCTGATCTTTACCTATCCTTGATTCTATCTGGGATAAATTATTGGAATGGATATTATTGAAATGGTCATGGATGATATCGGCAACTGCCCTGGTAAAACCTTTAAAAATATCAAGGTATTGGGTAAATGTACATGTTCTAATGCTGACGGAAAATTTTAAGAAATCCATCTGTACATCCATCTGGTTGGATGCAATTCCATCTATTTCCAATGCTTTTGTGAACAGATCCAGAATGCTGTATATATGCTTGAATGTGGATTTTGTAATC
>CAZYDL010000027.1:0-18044 GCA_964646305.1 uncultured Desulfobacula sp.
TTTCCTAATTATAAAAAGTTCATCTACTACATTTAAAAATCTCTTGAATCTGGTTTAAAAGAGCTTAAAAGAATAATGAATAAAAAAGGATGAGACCATATGGATAAGGCAGGATTAAAAAAGATATTTACACAAAATTTTATTGACGGGCTTTTGCCTTTAAATTTAAGTGATCAGTTTTTTGAGGCTTTATATGGAGATGCCTCGGAAGGAGCCTATGATATAAATCTTAAATTTGTATCTGGTGACAGCCGGCAGGTTGAGCTTGCCTTTTATCTTGTCCAGAGACCTGAAAAATGTCTTGCGTGCAGTCTTACATATGGTCTTCCCAATGTATTTTCACGGCATCCATTGATCAACATTAAAAATATGGTAAAAAAAATTGAGAAAAAAGGTGTTAAAATAAAAGCATGGCACCTTGGTAATACAAAAGAAAAAAGTTCATCTCTGCATACAATCGCTTTGTGCCTTGATTTGGAATAAGTATTCTAAACAAAAAACCCTGGAAACATATTTTATTTTTGTTTCCAGGGTTAATGTGTCTTTTTTATGAACAAAAATCCTGCACAATATTGTAACACTGATTTTATTGCAGACCCTAAGCTTTTGCCAAATCAGGAAATTGCTTATCCAGAATTTTATTCCATCCATCTATATCAGATTTTACTTTTTTCAATAAAGAGCCGACATTGCCCTTAATGGTAATGGATTCAATTGTATCACCCTGGGCAATACTGTCCACAATTGTCTGGTCTTCATCGCTTTCCACCACACCAAAAACAGTGTGCATGCCATTTAAATGGGGAGTTGGGCCATGGGTAATGAAAAACTGACTTCCATTTGTTCCAGGACCGGCATTTGCCATGGACAACACACCTGGTTTGTCATGTTTCAGGTCTTTTTTGCATTCATCCTTGAATTCATATCCAGGACCGCCCATTCCATTGCCATTGGGGCATCCTCCCTGGACCATAAAATCTGCAATAACACGGTGAAATTTAAGACCATTATAATACTCTCTTTTTACAAGGTTTGCAAAATTACCACAGGTTAAAGGTGTCTGGTCTGCAAATAATTTTATATTGATGGTTCCCTTGCTTGTTTCCATAATAGCTTTTAATTCAGGCATATTTTCTCCTTAATTTACATTTCTTTATTAAATTTATATGAAAGAACAGCTAATAATTTTGATTCTTTCATCTTGTTTGTGTGCAAATAATAACCTGCCACATGGCGGTTATTCATTGTAATCTGCCCATGCAGTTTTCAAAAATAAATTGTATCAAAAATAAGGGTTGGATTCTATTTGTCAAATATAAAAGAATTCATCTTTGTGCATTGATTGAATTTCTTTTATACCAATTTATGGATGCTCTTTGATATTTCCTGATTTTTCTGATTTACCATGTTTTCAATTGGTATTGACAGCCATGGTATACTGTTCTGTTTTTACCCAGGAGATTTTAAGAAGTTCAATGGTTTTTGAGACGTCAATATTTAAACTGTTGTTATACATACGGGAGATTTTATCAAGTTTTTTGTTCAGATCCTTTCCAGTATGAGTCTGACTACTTTCACAAATATCATTTGCAAAAGCACACACATAACGCTGCCGGTCCTGCATGGTAAGTCGTTTCCCATTTATTTCAAAACTTTTTACCGGCCTCATGGCATTTAGAATGGTATCCGGCAGGTTCCACTTCCGGCCCACTATCCTCCCAAGATAGCTGTACGCTAAACCAAGAATGAGTTTTGAAGCTTTTTCCTTTGATATCTTGTCTTTATCCATCAATGTTTCAATCTGGGTATATTTATCTGGATAAAAAAGTGCCACAAGGTATTCCCCTAAATCGTAAAGCATGGCACTCACCTGGAGAGCTTCTGCATTGTGATACTCTTTATCAAGGGCAATCTGTCTTACAATAACACTCCGTTGGAGCCCCTTGATGGTTTTATCCTTTAAAATTTTAATATTGGACATATTGTTCATTAATTCATATATTTTCAAATTGGCAGCGGCAAGCTTTATCTCTTCTGTGCCAAGGATAATCATGGCTTCTGCAATGGTAGTGATACCTCTGGTGGTAAATTGTCCATAAAAAGATGAATTGACAAGGTTTAATAATTTAGAGGTCAGGTTTACATCATTGAGGATCACTTGCGCCACATCATCTGCCGAAGAGTATTTCATTTGCAGTATTCTATTTACAGCATCAACCTGGCGGGAAAAAGATAAAAGAGAAGCATTTTTCATAATTTTTGAAAAAAGCGATTTAACCAGGACTTTATAATCCGGAGGTTGAATTTTCCTATTACTTTTTTCTATCTTAAGTGTATCAGTCTCAATGCTATTGCACTCGGGCAATAAAGAAAGATCCAACACATCTAATTCTATTCCAGCATGGAGGTTGTAAGATTTTCCCATTTTTGTCTCCAGTTAAAAAAAACAAACTTGAAAATACCATTGAATTCATAATATAATCGAAAGCATAGTAATCATTTTTAATGATATTTTCAACCAGATTTATAAATATGGACAAAAATAAAAATACACATTCACAGAGTTCTAATAAGCTTAAAGAGCAGATAATGAAAAACAGAGCCTCTTTTTCCAACTATAATATTGTTAGAATGAGAGAAACCATGCGTTATCTTTCCAAGAAAAAAATTAGCATTTTTACCCAGATTCCTTTTTTAATCCACATCAATTCAAAAGAGTTTCCAGGATTTGTAGATTCAGATGAAAAAGCCCATGGAATATGGAATTTTGAAAATTCCGGATTTTACAAAGCAGTGGGAAAAACAGGGCAGATTCAAGGCAGGGGAAAAAACCAGCTCAAAGTTGACAATCCGGCTGTTCTGGGGTTTTATCACATTGGAAGTCTTGGGACATTTACCCAATCCATTGGTTCGGATTTTGATTATTGGCTTATCATTGACAAGACAAAATTTACCGAAGAGCGGTATTATAATCTTGAAAAAAAACTTGCCCATATTTTAAAGTATAGCAGGGAAAAATATGATCAAAAAGTCACCTTTTTTATAATGGACAAGGAAGATATTAAAAATAATACCTATGCATCCTTTAAAGGGGAAGAAACCCTGCTTGTCCCAAAAATATTTTTAAAAGAAGAGTTTTACAGAACTTTTCTAATGATTGCGGGCAAAATTCCATACTGGGCTGTACTGCCGGCCGGCATCAGCACACAATCCTATTATACACTCATAAATAAAGTTTTATCCCATGATTCATTTAAATCCATTACCAATGATTTTATTGATCTTGGTAGTATAGAAACAATAGGATGGACAGATATTTTAAAAGGATTGTTATGGCATATCTGCAAATCCAGAATGGACCCGGTAAAAGCGTTAATAAAAGCTACCATGCTGTTTAGTTATGGCTTTGACAACCTTGGCAGCAAAGCTCTGCTGTGCGATGAAATCAAAGCTGGCTATGCCAATGCAGGCATTGACGATTATAGTGTTGATCCCTATAAAGTTTTGTTTGACAGGCTCATCCGATTCCATGAAGAGAACGATGTATCTGGGTTAAATCTTATAAAAAATGCTATTTTTTTTAGGCTGTGTGGATACCCTTCTATTGCAATTCCTGAAAAAGGATCTCCCAAGAGGCAGCTGATAGACTGGTATATTAGGCACTGGAATCTTAAAACCAACCAGGTTGCCAAACTTTTATCCTATACTTCATGGTCGGAATCGGAAAAACTGCTTCTTGAGGGCACTCTGCTAAAACGCCTGACCAGTATGAATGATCTTGCAATGGCACAAAAGGATGCCAAAAAACATTTTGATCTGGGCAGGAAAAAAGAAGAGAGAAACTGGAAAATTCTGCAAAATAAAACCATGGAACGCCTGCGCAAATCTCCCAAAAAGATACCAGAATGCTCTACTTTTCTCAAAAGAAAAAAAATAGATACTTTTCTCATTAAAAATATTAATATGGTAACCTGGAGCCTTTATTCAATCTCTTCCACAGATCAAAAAAACAAGAGAATCAATTATAATGAACATCTTTTGGGAATATTTGGATGGATTGCCCAGAACCAGTTATATGACAGGGCAGCTGCTGCCATAAAAATAGATTATTCTTTGCAGCTTTTTGAAAGCACGTCTGAGCCTGTGGACCCGGACAGGATATATTTGTCTTTGCAGCCTTTAAAACCTCTGTCCGACGATATTTTCGAAAATACACCAATATGGAAAAAGGTTGTTATCCTGCTCATTTTTGAACATTCTCACGAAATCAATGTGTTGAAAAAAGCTGAAATTCTCATTACCAACTCCTGGGGTGAACTCTATCTTGATAATGTGGATCTGGATAATATTGAAAACCTGAAAAATAAATGCTGCCAGATTGTTATGAAAATCAGGGAGTATACATCTGAAAAACTTCGTATTTTTATTTTTCAATTATCAATTATGCATGACCCTGATATTGTATATCAGTTCAAATTAAATTATGAAGAGCAGATAAAAAAAACAGGTTCCAGTCACAACAGCTTTGACAGATCAATTCCCAAAAAACCATATTTAGACATTTTATAGGATAAACCATGACAGACAAATCAATATTGATAGTAGATGATAATTCCGCAGGTTTAAAAGTTTTATATGACAGCCTTACCAGCCTTGGATATGAAAAAATTATAAAAGCAGACGGCGGTGACAATGCCTGGGTCATGTTAAAAGCAAAAAATGTTGATTGTATTATCTGTTCATATGAAATGAAAGAGATGTCAGGTATTGCTCTCTTGAAAATCACCAGGAGAGATGATGCTGTTTTTAATATTCCTTTTTTTCTTACCGATGGCGCATTTACAAAAATTAAAGTCATTAAAGCTGGTCAAATCGGTGTCACAGGACTTTTTGTAATCCCTTATAATAAGAAAGGTATGGAAGCCAAAATCACCATGGCCATGGAAAAAATCAAGGATCCCGTGGTGGAAAAAGTTGAAATTGCCTTTGCCAAGGGTATGGATTATATTGAAAACAAGGAGTATGACAAAGCTCTTGAGGTTTTTAACGGCCTTGTGGATCAAAAAGAAAACCCTGAATATTATTTTAATATCGGTTATATAAAAACCTCCCAGGAAAAGCACAGTGAGGCCATTGATGCGTTTTCCAAAGCCACGCAGTTGGACCGGTTGTTTGCAAAAGCCTATGAAGAGATGGGAAGAGCTTATAAAGCCCTGGGTGACCTGGAAAAAGCAGAAGAATATATGCAGCTTGCTGCGGAAATTTATATGGATACAGATAAGATAGGTTCAGCTGAAGAGATATTAAATGAAATCTTGGAATCAGGTTCCAATTCATTAAATGTTTTTAATACTCTTGGCGTACTCCACCGCAAAAAAGGTGATACTGATGTGGCGCTTCGCCAATATAAAAAAGCTCTGCGGGTCCATCCGGATGAACCCTATATTTATTATAATATCGGCAGAATCTACCTTGATATGAAAGATGCCACCAAGGCCAAGGAATATTTTCAACAGGCTCTTGACAAAGACCATGACTTTGATGAGGCTAAACAGGTTATAAAAGCCATTGACCTTGGAATTGTTTAAGACATTCCAAAAAGAGATTTAATCCAGGTGAATTTTTTCTTTTTTATTGGTTTTGTCTGCACAGATTGCTTGTTATATTTTTCCGATTGGCTCTCTCCTGATTTTGCGGCAAGCAAGCTTAAGATCTCCTGGACAATTTTATCTTGAACCTCTTTTTTGGAAATACTCAAATTGGAATTTTGTGCAAAATAAGCAGAAGATAATTCCTTGGTAATGCCGTCGCCGCTGTTTCCAATTTGAGACATTTCAGCAATGCCATATGCAAACTGAGTCAACCCGGCTATGATGATATATTCAGGTGGTGCCAGCTCAGGCATTTGATGAAATGCCACTCCGGCGCAGATATTGGGAGGCAGATTCCAGAATTTCATAATTCTGGCAGCCACTAAAGCATCTGTTGTGCCAAACTCATCTTTTTCTACTTCATGCAGGGGCAGCTTACGCTCTCTTGCCTTGATAATGCATTTTGTAAATTGATCGGGAAAGTGAATTGCCAGCAGCAATTTCCCCATTCCATGGAGCAGACCGGTAATGTAGAGCTCCCCAGCCAATACCCCCATATCCAGATTAGGGTGACCTAAACGCCTGTTGGCAACGGCACATGCCCAGGAGTGTGACCAGTAATCATTATAGGAAAATCCTTCAATGTTTGGAAACTTGGGCAGTATTGTTTGAAAAAGATAAAGACAGACTGAATTAGTCATTTCAGTGAGGCCGATGCGGGTGATGGCGGCTCTCAGGGTGATAATTTTTTCCACTTCACTGTAATAGGACGAATTTGACAATTGCAGAACCCTGGTCAAAAGACTGGGATCTGATTCCACAAGCTTGGCAAAATCAGGAATATCAATTTTTCCAATGGGTTGCCTGGCCATTTCAAGAATTTTTGTTCCATTATCCGGCATTGGGGGAATATTAGTACTTGTTGACAGTATTTCCTGGGCAATACTGAAGGCAATTGTCTTTTCTCCAACTAATTTGTTTTCCATTTTTAACCACACTCTCTTTTGAAAACAGGCAAAATTAACAATTATTTAAAAAAATTTATCAAACTCGTATCTTATAGTCAAGCCATGATCATACAGGCATGATTTTCCTGTACACCTGTTCAAAGGAAAGTCTGCTGCCATTAATGATCAAAAGATCATCTTCAATGGATATGCCAAATAGTTTTTCATTCTCTTTTAAGTATGGAAGAATCAATTTCCAGTCAGCTTTGGAAAGTGTGGCAAATTTTCCACCGTTTAAATGTTCATCCACAACCTTGCACTCAGGATCCCTGAGATAAATAGCACCTCCCGAAGCAAGGGAAAAAAGATTGGAGCCTGGATAGGGCATTTCAAGATCAATTACTCTGCCTGTGTCATCAAATTCAATTCCATTGACAATTACAAAACCACCGCCATTTAAAGGATCGCCTGCCATAAAGGACTCTGCAAGATAATCAAGACATGTCCCATTAATTATAACTCGTGGTCTTCCCGTGGCATTTATAAGGGGTCTGCCTGCGGCATTGCCCTGGATATAAACATCTCCGCCTTTAGCGCCATACATGAAGGTTTGACCCACATCGCCATGGACAACAAATTTACCGCGTTTCATGATCTGGCCAAGCTGATCCTGGGCATTGCCGTGGACATGGATCTGCATGCCGTCAATACCAGAAGCCATGTAATCGCCTGAACTGTCATAAATATCAAACCTGACATCATGGGTATCAGAACCAAATCCGCAGCCTGTGAATCTTTGACCCTTATAGCCATAACAGATATATTGCTTCCATCCCAATCGATATGCCCTGTTAATCATTCTTGAATCACAATTGCTGCCTTCCGGCTCAAACTCCTTGGCATTAACAACAAGAATTTTTTCATTGTCCCGGGGTGGTCTTAAATCATTTGTTGTTGCAAAATCAATATAGGCGTAAATACTTTTTTTATGATCTTTATCAACTTGATCTTGTAAAATTTTTGGAGAGGATTGAAAAATTGATGTAAGGCTTTGTCTTATTATATCAAGAACAGAACTACGTTTTTTATTTCCTGTTGGAAAAATTCTGTCATTTAAATGGGTTAAAAGATTGATTGCCATGACTTTTTTAGCATCATCTTTTTTAGCCTGCTCTTCAATGGTGCGGCACAGGCTTATGATATTTTGAAAATCCAATTCTCCAAACTTTAAAATACACTCCTTGCTGGCTGCCTTTAAATCATCTGTTTTAAAAAAACCTATAATAGGTTTGATTAAATCATCTTTTTTTATGGGCAGGTTATTCTTGTTGGCAGACATACTATTATCTTTTACAATAGTTGAAATCTCTATGGATGCATTAAAATGAATCTGATCTTTAGGGGTTTGGACAATCTGGCCAAATTTATTTTGAGTAATAAGTTGTTTTGAACCATCCTCTTTATCAGAGTCTTTTATGGTAAAGGTAAAGGCACCACCGTCTGTTGCGCTTCCACCCCTGGCATTCCAGTATTTATCAGCAATGGGACAAAATCTTGGATCTTCCTTTGCAATACTTTGCAAGGTTGCATCAATTGCTTGTTTTTCCGAGCATACAAGACCTATCTGGACATCTTCTCTCTCCTGCAGGGCAAAGACCTGGGGTCTTAGCATTGCAGTATCCGTGATCCCTATCAATTGCATTAAATCATTATATGGATCATTTCTGGCAATGATAAAAAACCATGGTCCATCGGGAGAGCCTGTCATATGCTGGGACTGGATATATTTATAAACCTGCTGTTTTTCAGGGGGCAGGCAGTCAAAATCATATTCTGTTGTGGGTGCCAAGGCTTCAATAATATATTCCAAAGGATATTGAAAAACCCTATTATACAGGTCCAGCAGAAGGACAGCTGTTTCCGTATCTGTGAGGAACTGGGGATAAATATTGTGCTGGTTTAAATACTCACTGACTGCATGATAATTTGCAAAATCTCCGTTATGCACAAGGGCTTCATGCATGCCGGAAAAGGGATGAGCTCCTCCTGGATGCCAGAGACGACCACGGGTTGGATAACGCTGATGGGCAATCCAGCCATGGGCTCTGAAATCATCGAGACAATAGTATTGGGTCGCCTGTTCAGCATAGCCAACAACTTTAAGTATCATTACATTTCTTGCATGGGACATGACAAAGGCCTGTTTTTCTCCAAGAGAAGCATAATAGGTCTGATTCAACCTTGTTGAATTTTGAAACACAAACTCATCTTCAGCCTTTCTTTTATCCATTTCATATAATTTATTATATCTAATGAATTTTTCAAGTACATCGGGCTTTACCCTGACAAAGTAACGCCATACATCAGGGGGTTTAACTTCAAGGCCAATGGTGGTGTAATCATCAATGGTTGGTATTTTTTCACATTGGTAGATATCAAAGAGAGGGTTGATATTGGTGGATTCAACCTGTGTAATACTCTCTTCATCAAGGTAAGCAACCTGTAAAAGATAATGATCTTCAAGCACATCTTTTGGAACCCCAAGATCCTGTGCACTTAACCCGACAGCGGCAATACCACCACCCTTGCCATTGCCTCTGTTATGCATTTGAACCGAAGGTTCGTAAATATGTTTTCCTGCAATGGGAATGGAGGCCATGAATCCTGTAACGCCGCAGCCCCCTTCTTCATCACATTTATTTACAGGTGTTTTTAAATTGGGCAAACGACCCCTTGAAGCCAGTATATTATTTATGATTTTATCTTTGATTTTGCTGTTCATATTAAAAAATTCCTTTATATGAAAATCTTGGCAACTATATTATTGACTTTCATGTTTTGTTGTGTGGCAAATAAAATATCAGATCTGCCACATGGCAGTTATAAAACCATTTTGTAATCAGGTGCGGGCTGATATTTTTTTCTCTCCTGCTCATCAAGATAATCAAGGTGAACCATTAGATCAGAGCGGCCTCTAAGTTCTTTAATGCTTTTAAATCCATAGCTTCGCAAAAGATCACACCATTGTTTGCGCCAGGCCATATACATGTTTACAAGACGCTGTTCCACATACTCTTCTTCAATCATATATCCAAGTTCAGGATCTGTGGATGCAATACCACGGGCACAACCCCGGCCGCTTTCACAATTCCCGCATCTAACACATTCAACAGCCACAAGATCAGCCGTTCCAATAACACAGCCGTCAGCACCCAGGGCAATGGCCTTTGCAACATCAAGTGCATTTCTTATACCACCGCTGGCTATAAGAGTGATTTTTTCCCTTGCTCCCTCTTCAACAAGAAATTTATGAACCTTTGGAATGGCATACTCTATGGGCATGGCAATATTTTTTTTAGCAATATCAGGAGCAGCTCCTGTTCCACCATAACTGCCGTCAATGTGGATAATATGGGCACCGGCATAATAGACACCAACAGCTACCATATCCACATCCGTAGGAGTTGATACTTTTATGGAGCACAGGACATTTTGGTTAATCTCTTTCATCCAGTCCACATGTTTTTTATGATCTTCAACTGAATATACAGAATGAAAAGGAAAGGGTGAAAAAAGAGGCCTGCCCACAACAGTTTCCCTCATCTTTGCAACAGCTTGAGTAACTTTTTCGCCAAGTAGATGGCCGCCAAGACCTGGTTTTGCACCCTGGGCATATTTAAACTCCATGACAGGACAATTCTGGATGGTCTCTTCTCTTACACCAAAAAGCCCCGTGGCAACCTGGGTTATTACATGTTCTTTATAGGGCAAAAATTCTGGAGGGTAGCCTCCTTCTCCTGTACAGGTCATGGAATTTAATCTTTTTGCAGCCCTTGCACGCCCGATAATAACAGATAAAGCTGTGGACCCATATGACATTCCACCGCCATAACATGGCATGGAAATAGTTTTTTTAGGTCTGTTGTCACCTGTTTTATTTAATTCAATACTGGTATCAATCTCTTCATCAGGGATATCAATGGCCAGGTCCGGATCTGGTTCAATAAAACGCATCTTGTCAAATCCGCCTCCTGAATTGCCAAGGTTATATTCAAGATCAACATGTGGTTTTTCACCTGTTTCTGCCATGGCAAAATGTCCCAGCAGCATTTCCGGGGTCCAGCGGTAATCACCCATGGTCTCCAAAAGAGCATTCTCTTTTAACACCAGTGCATTTTCAGGGCATTGTTCAATGCAGTAGTGGTCGGTTTTTTCACAGTCAAACCCGATACATCTATGTTCAACAGGCCTGAGGGGAGAAACATGATTGTCCGGCATTATATGAACTCCATAGGGGCAGAGGCTCACACATTTTCCACAGGAGATACATTTTGAATCTCTTTTAATGATATATTTGCCGATTGTGTTACGAAACCTGCATGGCGTAAGCTTTGTTTTAGGCAATTGGTATTTAACCTGATTTTTAGCTAGTTCTTTAATTTGGCTCATAAATTATCCTACATCTATAGATACTTTGCGTTCACCAAAAATTGGTGCAAAACTCTCTTTTTCAAGATCTTCAAACCACATGGAGCGTCCAACTTCGCCCCTTAGACGCCTTGCTTCCCTTAGTCCCATAGCACCAAACATTTCAAGCATTTGATTGCGCCAGGCACCCATGAGATTTATTATTCTCTGGCTGCCGTATTCAGATTCAATGGTTTCAAACTCCACAGGACATGACAGATTCCTTTGACACCTGCCGCATAAACGACACTCCATGGCAATTAAAAGGGGTAAATCAATGCTGATCCCGTCTGCACCGCAAATAATGGCTTTGTTTACATGTTCAGCCATACATATCCCGCCCGTTGCAATGATATTGATCTGCTGGCGTGTTGATGCATCAATCAGGGCAAGATGAATATCTCTCAGCATATCTTTAATAAATCTTGGATTGTCAGAATCAATTTCCCTGCCGTGGGCATCAGCATAAACATGAATAGTATCAACATCTTGCTTTGAAAGCTCAACACAGATAGCAGCATAATCAAGATTTGCACTTAAGTTAAGACCAACACTGACAACAATGTTTTCATTCATATCTTTTAAAGAGGTAATCTCTTTTTCAATTCCAGGGGTGTATTCAATCTCCACAATATCCACAAGGCCAAGAAGCTTTGGATATTTTTCAAAATTATCTTTTGTAACCATTGGTATAATGGATGGCCCGTAATCCATGATATCTTCATAAACATCTGCTGCATTGATAAACATTTTTGTTCCAATGGTTTTGGCAGCCTTTAGCATGGAGATAAGTACATTTTTGCTCTGCACACCAAACCCGGGTTTCTGGAAAAGGATTGGAAGGGGAAGTTCAAGAATGGGTTTTACGCTGGTGGCAAGTGATCCATCATTATTAAATGCAAGCCGCTCAGGGCGTTTTGAAAGTTCTATACAGGTGTTGATATATTCCCTGCCATGGATTCCATCCCTGGTCGGGCGGACAATTTCAGACATATCTGTCCACATGGAATCAAAGCCTTTTCCCACAAAAGGTCCTCTATATCCTGCTCCTGATACAGGGATACTTCCTGTGTGTGCCTGATACCATGTTCTGTTGAGTATATCCGGAGTAAAGTATTCATCTCCTATTTCCCTGTATTCAGGATTGATTACCCGGGAAAAAATTCCTTTGGTACACTCCTGGATACACCTGAAACATGAATTACAGGTATAAAGATATTCAGGTTCCTCCATTTCACTGAGATGAAGGTAATTGGTTTTAAAAATATCATATACGCATTTTTTTTTAACACACTCTTTACAGCTTCCTGCACAATTTTCCCGGAATTCAATGGTGGCGTATTTACCAACAGGATAAAACCGAGGGGCAGCAGTATTTGTATGGATATTATATTTTTTCGGCATTTTTTTTACATCCTTATAGTGTTACTTTAAATCAGCCTGCTCCACAATATCTGCCACAGCTTCTTCCCACTCTATTGCCATGATATGAACCCCGTGAACTCCATCCATCCCCTTGAGCTCTTCAATGGTTTCAAGGCATATTTTTATCCCTTCTCTGGCCTGGTTTTTTTTATCCACACCATCCATTCTTTTAATAATATTTTGAGGAATATCCATGCCTGCAACCTTGTTGTCCATGTATCTTGCCATACCAGCAGATCTTAAAGGTGTAACTCCACCAAGGATATAAATTTTATTGGTAAGCCCTTCTTCTCTGGCACGTCTTACCCACTCTTTGAATCTGTCCATATTATAAATGCACTGGGTCTGGATAAAATCAGCTCCGGCATCAATCTTTTTGGCAAGGCGAAGTACCCGGTATTCAAAAGGATCTGCAAAGGGGTTGGCAGCAGCACCAATAAACATCTTGGGAGCAAGATCAAGATCAAATCCGCTCATATCCTTGCCAGTATCGCGCATGTCCCTGACTGTTCTCAGAAGATTAACCGAGTCAATATCAAAAACATTCATGGCATCTGGCTGGCTGCCAAATTTCTGGTGATCACCTGAAAGGCATAAAATATTTCTAATGCCAAGGGAATAAGCTCCCATAATATCAGATTGAATGGCAATACGGTTCCTGTCTCTTACCACCATCTGCATCACAGGTTCAAGACCTGCTGCCACAAGATGTGCAGAAGCTGCAATGCTGGACATTCTGACAATGGCGGTCTGATTGTCAGTAACATTTACAGCATCAACATAATCTTTGAGAAGGTCAATTTTTTTATCAATTACCTCTCTGTTTGCACCCCTTGGAGGGCCGCACTCTCCTGTTACCACAAATTTATTATTATGCAATTTTTCATGGAGCTTACTTAATATTTTCATAGGATATGGTCCTCCCTGATCAATTTTCTTGGTCCGCCGGAAAGACTGGTATTCCAGTTTTTTGGAGGTATATAGGTTTTAAGATTGGAGAGCTGTCCTAAGATTGTAAGCCTGTCAATAATCTGATGCCAGGCACATTCAGTTTCTGGATCAATTTCACAATAACCATTTTGAGAGCCTCCGCATGGGCCATTGAGCAGTTTTTTGGAACACCTTGTAACAGGACAGATACCGCCAAAAACTGCAAGCTCGCAGTTACCGCACCCAGAACACTCTTCGGTAAAGACACCATGGCTTTCCTGGATACCCATAAATGTAGTATTTATGCCAGGCAATACCACCTCTTTTGCAAAGCGTTTTACCATGGCCTGTACACCAGCGCCGCAGCCAAGGGAAAGAGTGGCATCATTTCTGGCTATACCAACAGCCGCTTCCTGGATAAACTCATTTTCACACTGCCGCTCTATGGTGAACTCTTCGATTTCAATGGAAGAACCTGAATTTTTAAAACTGAGTCTTAGGGCAGATGCAAGAACGGCTACTTCATCTTCACCCCCTGCAAAACATGTTTTAACACACGTTCCGCACCCCAGGATTAGAATCTTTTTATACGGCTTTACAAGCTCAATAATTTCCTTAATTGGTTTTTGACTACCGGTTATCATTTTTTATACTCCCCAATTGCTTCAAGATTAGATATTGTATCATGAATTATACCTTTAACAGCTTCACTGTTTTTAGCAATGGTATTAAATATACTCAATCGACTGCTGTCCATTCCAATATCATCAAGAATAGTTTTTACATATTCAACCCTCTTTCTTGCCCACAGGCTGCCCTGGGCATACCTGCATCCTTGTTCTGGGCAGGCCAGTACAATAACAGCATCTGCACCTGCTTCAAAGGCTCTTAAAAGATGCACATCCTTTGTCATTGACGAACATGCCATTGTAATAATTTTAACTTCACACATGTCAAACATTGACAAAGTTTCTTTAAAAGCATTGAGACAGTGAAACAAAGTAATTTTTATTTTTTTTTTCATTTTTCCCTTTATGCAATAAAAAAGCATTTACCCTTGTGTACCTCGGGAAAATGCCCCTGTTTTTCTAAATTGTGCTATTACCCCACTGTATTGTAACTTTAAGCTCAATACCAGTAAAAAAAATCTTTTACAATGTCAAGTAATACTTTTTTATAAAACAAGAGAGAACAGAATAATTAATTGTGTAGGGCTGAACACACAGCAGTGAATAATATAGTTGTGGTGATACACTTTGGAGCAATAAACCAATTGAATAATCTTGACAAAAACCAGACTTGTATCCTATATCTGAATATCTTGCAAACCAAGGAAAATAATAAATGCCAAAAAATTCAATTCTTTATAAACTTATTATAATCTTTATTATTATTGCTGTCCTCCCTCTGGGGATTGTTGGGTATTTTATAAGTAAAAACTTTGAAAAAACAGCCTTAAAAATCATCCAAAAAACCGAAGAAATGGGAAGTAAAAACCTATTATCAGCACAAAATATTGGTTCCATTGCTATTAAAGATGCTGTTTCGCAGCTGGATAAAAAAGCCACTGAAGCAATTGAAGTCCAGACAATTTCCCTGGCATCACAAATTGCTCAATTTTTATATGAAAGAGACAAGGATATTTTAAATTTGTCTATTCATACACCCTCTTCTAAACTTTATCTGGATTTTATGAATACAAATAATAGAGATATTATTCTTTATTCAGAACAGGGCCCTGGAAAAAAGACAATGGAACCTGTTAAATATGAAAACCCTGACAATAAAACAAACTGGCACCATAACCCCCCATACACCTTTAAAAAAACTTCCATTCCTTTATATAGTGAAATTACCTTTGTTGGACTTAATGGAAAAGAGCTCATAAAAATTAAAAACCACACAATATCAGATGATCTTCAAAATATCAGTCTAAAGAAAAACACATATTGCAGGGCAGAGGATTATTTTAAACACATTAATAAACTTAATAAAAATGAAATTTATGTTTCAAAGATGATTGGACAATATATTCATGGCTGGCTTTACAAAGATAATAAAATAATAAAAGTTAAACCTCAAAGTGCCTATGCTGGAAAAGAAAACCCTAAAGGTATAAGGTTTAAAGGTATTATACGATGGGTTATACCTGTTTTTGATAACAAGATAAAAATCGGCTATCTTACAATGGCGCTTGATCATACCCATATAATGGAATTTACCGATCATATAATCCCAACCCAGGAAAGATTTAGTGATATTTCCGATGCCGGCTCTGGCAACTATGCTTTTTTATGGGACTATGAACATCAGAACATATCCCATCCAAGGGACTTTTTTATATGTGGTTATGATCCTTTAACAGGTAAGGAAATACCTGGGTGGCTAAGTCAGGATACCTATAATGAGTTTAAACAAAGCAGACTTTCCTTAAATGAATTTATTAAAAACCTTCCTGATTTCAGACAATTTTCCCTGGAAAAAAAAGGATCAGCAGAGCAGATGGAAAAAGGTTGTGTAAGTCTTGACTGCAGGGTTCTGGATCATGCTCCCCAGTGCCAGGGTTGGTATAGAGGTACACAAGACGGTGGTTCTGGATCATTTTTAATATTCTGGAGCGGTTTATGGAAGCTGACAACATATGCAAGTGTTCCATATTTTACAGGGCAATATAAAAATTCTCCAAGAGGATTTGGATATGTTACCATTGGTGCAAATGTTAAAGATTTTCATAAAGCTGCAAATATTACCAAGGCAAATATAAAAACAAGTATAAACAGGCAAAAGCAGGATATTGACCTTGTCAAAACCCAAACAAAAGAGTTGATAAATCAGCATTTTAGCAGACAAAACAGACAATTATATCTAATCTTAATTATTACAGCAATTCTTGTAACTTTAATTGCAATTGCTCTTAGTTTAACCTTTATAAAACCTTTAAAACGTTTGATGGAAGGCGCAAAAGCCATTGGTGATGGTAAACTTGATCAAAATATTGAAATTAACTCCAATGATGAAATCGGCCGACTTGGAGAATCTTTTAATTTAATGGCTCAAGATATTGCCATTTCAAACGCAAAACTTGTGCAGGAAATTGATGAACGCCTGAAAGCTGAGCAGGCTTTAAAAAACAGCGAAAAACAATATCGGGATATTTTTGAATCCGGGGTAAGTGGAATTTATCAGACAACTCTTCAGGGAAAATTATTAAATGTAAATCCAAAAATGGCTTCTATTTTTGGCTATGAATCCTCTGATTCCATGATTAAAGAAATTTCTGATGTTGGTAAACAGATATATGTTGATCCTTCTTGCAGAGACAAACTCATTAAAAAAGTATTACAAGATGATATAGTTTCTGATCTTGAAGCCCGGATGTATAAAAAAAACAGAGATAAAATATGGGCTTTAATAAATGCAAGAGCTGTGAAAAATAAAAATGGCGATTTTAAATATATAGAAGGTTTTATTGCAGATATAACTAAAAGAAAAAAAGCAGAATTTGAAAAAAACAGACTCCAGGAACAATTAATAAGATCAAAAAAAATGGAGAGTGTAGGACTCCTTGCAGGTGGTGTTGCCCACGACCTTAATAATGTATTGTCCGGACTTGTTACTTATCCTGATTTAATTTTAATGGATATTCCTTTAAACAGCCGTTTAAAAAATTTAATTTTACAGATTAAAGATTCAGGAAATATGGCAGCGGCAATTGTTCAAGATTTGCTGACCCTTGCAAGAAGAGGTGTTACAAGTACTGAAGTATTAAGTTTTAATATAGTAATTAATGAATATTTCAACTCCAGTGCATACAAAAACCTTAATTATTTTCACAATAATGTTTTTATTAAAACTCTTTTGCAACCTGATTTATTTAATATAACAGGTTCTGCCATACATATTAAACAAATTATAATGAATCTTGTGTCCAATGCTGCTGAATCCATGCCTAATGGTGGGGATATTATTGTTTCAACCAGGAATCAGTATATGGACAAACCTGTAACAGGTTATTATGAAATTGAGAAGGGTAATTTTGTAGTTTTTACAATTGAGGATCAAGGAATGGGTATTGAACCTGAAGATATTAAAAAAATATTTGAACCTTTTTATACAAAAAAAACTATGGGTAGGAGTGGAACAGGGCTTGGAATGTCTGTTGTCTGGGGAGTAGTCCAGGATCATAAAGGTTTTATTGATATTAAAAGCATTATGGGAAAAGGGACAAAATTTGATCTCTATTTTCCTGCAACAAGACAAAATATTGCTGAACCTGAAAAAGTTATACTTATTGAAGATTATACAGGTAATGGCGAGTCTATTCTAATTGTGGATGATATTGAAAAACAGCGAGAGATAGCAACAACCCTGCTGACTACATTAAATTATTCACCAAAGGCTGTATCAAGTGGAGAACTGGCAATTGAATATATGAAAAACAATTCACCAGATCTTATAATTCTTGATATGATTATGGATACTGGAATTGATGGTTTAGAAACCTATAAACAAATAATAAAAAACAGTCCCGGACAAAAAGCCATAATTGCAAGCGGATTTTCTGAAGATGACAAAGTTAAAGAAGTTCAAAAACTTGGCGCTGGAGAGTATGTAAAAAAACCTTATACATTAGAAAAAATAGGACTTGCCATAAAAAAAGAGTTGGACATTTATACTCCTATAT
>CAZYDL010000028.1:0-18028 GCA_964646305.1 uncultured Desulfobacula sp.
CCTTATTCTGATTTTTATATCCTATGCCTTTGTAGACTCAAAAATTATTGTTGGTATTTTATATGTTTTTGATCATATATTTTTTAATTTTTCCACTGGCATTAAGACATATTTTCAAAAAATTGCCGACCCAAGAGATATTGCGCCAAGTGCTGCAGTAGGATTTACCATTAATCATATTGCAGCTGTTGTCCTGCCTGTTATTGGTGGCATTCTATGGATGGTTGATTATAAGATACCTTTTTTATTTGGAGCTTTTTTCAGTCTCATCTCTCTGTGCCTTGTTCAGTTTATCAAAACTAAATAGACCTGATATTGAATTATCATTTAATGAGCTGATTAATTATTGTAAGAGTTTCTTTTATTGAACAAGGTTTTGATAAAACTGCATCAAAATCATTTTGTTCAAGGAGCCATGGGGTACCAGACATACCAACCACTGGAATTGATTTCTTTTTTCCGCCTTTAATATAATTAAGGACATGGTCACCTGAAACACCATACATCTTCATATCAGTGAGAATCAAAGCATAGTGATTTGAATCTATTTTTTCTATGCCTTCTTCTCCACTTTCAGCTGTATCAACCATAAAACCATTCCTGGTCAGAATCAATTTAAGCATGTTAAGAACAGGAAGTTCATCATCAATAACAAGAATAGATGGAGAACATATTTTATTGCAAAAACTTAAAAACATCAATTGTGTCTTTCATAAAATTTATATCATACAACAATAAAGCAATCTGTGTGCCAAATAGATATACAAAAAAATATGCCACTATTTCAATGGCTTGCAATTATAGGTTTAAAATCCCCATGGAAATTTGACAGGATTTGACAGAATTGGTGTTGATTTTTTGACAGGCTATTCCAGCATTTAAATATTTTTACCCATGCCCTCACATATCATTTGGGAAAGGTCTTTTATCACAATTGGTTTCAATAAAAAACCGTTAATACCCAGGAAGGCAGCTTTTTTTTCAGACATGGTTTCACTAAATCCTGTACAAAGTAAATCATTTTACACAAATTAAATTCATTTATATAAGCAAAAGAAAAGCAAATATACTGAAACCGGCTCTGTAAATTTCCTGTTGCAGATATTCAGATCTGATCTCATTACTTGACATCATTAAAACATTTTGGGTATAGACACTACAATATTATTTATTAATACAAAAAATAAACATGTATGGTTAAAATTTTATAATACAAAACCTTTTTAAAGGAAACTAAAAACAGATGATAAAAAAATTCAGTATCTCTCTCATTATCATGTCCACATTCTTGTATGGCACTATCTTTGTAATGTCCAAACACTATGAAACATCTTTTTTTGATGAAATTTTAATTCAGCTTAACAGAATGACTGCAAATATGAATAAATCCCAGGAAGTGGAATTTACGAAAACAATACTTACAGCTATTATAAACAATGAACACCCACCTTCTGACTGGAATAGATTCATTGTCCATGACCCTAAATATGACAACAAAGAGCTGTTTTACTATTATAAAATATGGTCCATAAAAACTAAATTAAATATAAATGATATAAATGCTTCCTATCCTATTTTTACAGCCAGTAGTGCAAAGAGTATTGTTATTAATATGCGTTATGGCAAGGATAAACCTGTTTTACAATTTCCCTTTTATAAGGATAAAAAAGAAAATCTGATGACAGGCCTGTTTTTCCCCATAAATGAAAAACCATTAAATGCTGATTTAAATAATGACGATGCAATCAACCACAAAGATGTTATCATGGCAAAAAAGAAGGGGTGGTATTAAACAATCAAGGGGTTTAAAATATTACCTTTAAATATGGATATTACTTTTTTTATACCAGCACCATAATAATAAATTTTATTCCAAGTTCAAGCTTTGATTCAATAGGTTCACAAACCATCACTCTGCACAAGCCTGTGAAAAATTTTATTTTATTTTATTGTAATTTCCACATTGAGCAGCTCTGCAAGGTCTTCAAGTTTATCATCAAGCTCAGCCATGGAAATTGTCTTGGGCAGTTTTGCTTTAATGATCATGGAATAGAGAGCAGTTCCACTATTGGGCGAAAATTTTTTTTGGGATTTCAAAGTTTCAATATTAACACCATGATCAGATAAAAGGCTGCTGATTTTATAAACAATTCCTGCCTGATCTATTCCCTCAACTTCAATTGTACAAAATGAATTACCATTTTTTGCATTGGGTATAATATAATCCAGGGGCCGGATAAAAACAAAAATATCTTTTTCCCTTTCCAATCGCTTGCAGTCTCTAGATAATTTTTCCTGAATATCATCACCATTGCCAGATAAAAGCAGAATAAGTGTAAATTCATCTGCCAGTCGTCCCATGTTGGAATCTTCAAGGTTGCACTCATTTTCAAAAATAATCTGGGCAATCTGGGCAACAATACCTGGCCTGTCTTTGCCAAATGCAGTCATGATAAATTTATTTTCCACAAAATCTTCCTTTCTATTTATTATTCAACAATATTATTATCCCTAAAACAATTCATACTATGCCAGCATATCATAGGCAATAGTTTTAAAATAAAGTAGTAAAATACTTTTTTTTATGGCGATTTCCAGCCATGGTTGAACATCAATTTTCCAGTGAATTTATAAAAAAATATTTGTTCATTATCCTGTAAAAGGTAAATTATCTTTAAATTATTTTCATTCTATTATCAAAAAATCTTAGATAAGTGCTTGAAGAATAAAAGTTAATTATATTTTATTGTATTGTTCAGCATGGCGAACAAATTTTTAATGAATTTACTTCATAAAATAAATATTTAAATTTGATGCTCAGTTTTTCTTATAATTTTTTATTGACTTATTCGCTTTTGAGTGATATTTCTTTGCAAAGATTATTCCCTTTAAACTTAAGAGGAGAGAATTAATGTTATTACCAAAATTTAAATTACATGAGCCTGTTTCCATTGAGGATGCGCTCAAACTCAAAAAAAGTCATGGCAATGATGCCAGGCTCATGGCAGGAGGAACTGATGTTCTTGTCCTGCTGAAAAAGAAAGTGATCTTTACAGACACAATTATAAGTCTGTCAAAAATCAAGGATCTGTCACAGATAACCCAAAATGATGATGCAGTGATCATTGGCACCTGTGCCACCATGGCACAATTGTCTGCCTCCCCTGTAATCCAGGAAAAATTTAGGGCAATTAAAACCGCCTGTGAAAGCCTTGGCAGCCATTTAATCAGGAATCGGGCCACCATTGGCGGCAACTGCTGCAATGCAAGTCCCGCAGGTGATACAATGCCTGCCCTTATGATCTATGACGCAAAGGTTATGATTGAAAGCGCAGATGGCAAACGCGAACTTCCCATTAAAGAGTTTTTTAAAGGACCAGGAAAAACTGATCTTGCACCCAATGAAATCCTGACTGGATTCAAACTGCCCATTCCTCCTGCCAACAGCGGAGCACACTATATTCAACTGGGCAAACGCCAATCTTCTGAAATCAATGTGGTCAATGTGGGCTCATTCCTTGAATTTGATCCAGACACCAAAAAGGTTATCAATACCAGGATCGCGCTTGGTTCTGTGGCTGCAACACCCATCAGGGCAGAAAAAGCAGAAAACTTGCTCAAGGGTAAAGCTGCAGAAGAATCCAGCTTTTATGATGCAGGAGAAACAGCAAGAAAAGAAGATTGCAAACCCATTAACGATTTCAGGGGCTCTGCAACATACAGACAGGCAATGATTGGAGTTTTAACAAAACGCACCCTTCAAGCTGCCCTTGAACAGGCCAAATAAAAGCCAATCAAACAGGAGAAAAAGATGAAAAAAATAATCAACCTGACAATCAATGATCAGGCTTATGAGATAGCGGTTGAGGATAATCTAACCCTTGCTGACATGCTCAGATATAACCTTGATCTTACTGGAACCAAAAAAGGGTGTGATACAGGTGACTGTGGAGCATGCACTGTAATATTAAACGGCGATGCTGTAAATTCATGTCTTGTACTTGCGGTACAGACCGATGGTGCTATTGTTGAAACCATTGAAGGCCTTGCCACAGATAAAGGGCTGCATCCCATTCAGGAAGCCTTTGTTGAAAAGGGAGCTATCCAGTGTGGATTTTGCTCTCCTGGCATGATCATGTCTACTAAAAACCTGTTGGACAAAAATCCCAACCCCACTGAACAGGAAATCAGAAAAGGTGTTTCAGGCAATCTGTGCAGATGCACAGGATACCAGAAAATTTTTGAAGCCATTGAGTCCCAGAAATCTTAAAAACCTGTTCATTCCAAGGAGGAAATATGAAAGACTTTGATATTATCGGTAGCAGGGCAAGCCGTTTTGATACCCCTGATAAAGCAACGGGAGAAGCTATTTTTGTAGATGACATTTCAAAACCTGGAATGCTTTTCGGAGCTTTGCTTCAAAGCCCCCATGCCCATGCAAAAGTACTCTCCATTGATACATCTAATGCCAAAAACCTACCTGGTGTAAAAGCTGTTATTACATCTAAAGAAACCGGGACTATCCCCTATGGTGTAAGCCCTGCAAGGTATGATGAAACAGTATTTGCAATAGACAAGGTAAGGTATATAGGCGATGAAATTGCAGCAGTTGCAGCAACAAGTCTTGAAATTGCATTAAAGGCTGTGGAATTAATCAAGGTGGAATATGAAATTCTACCTGCTGTTTTCACAATTGAAGATGCAATAAAAAAAGATGCGCCCCAGCTCCATGAAAAATATAAAGGCAATCTTACTGCTGAAGTTCACCAGGAATTTGGTGATGTTGAAAAAGGGTTTAAAGAGTGTGATATCATCAAAACCACCACTGTTAAAAACAAACGCCAGGATGGTGCATTCATTGAAATGCAGGGTTGTATTGCTGAATTTGACAGAAGAGGCAATCTGACCCTTACCAGCGGCACACAGGTTCCGCATTATGTACAGCGTACCGTTGCCATGGTCATGGGAATGGATATAGGTAAAGTAAGAGTTAAAAAACCATATCTTGGTGCAGGTTTTGGAATCAAGGCTGCTGCAAATCCAATGGAACTTGCCTGCTGCTTTCTTGCAAAAGAGACAAACAAACCTGTAAAAATGAACTATACCCGTGAACAGGTATTCATGTATGGCCGGGCAAGACATCAGTTTACCCATACCATTACCACAGGTGCAAAAAAAGATGGGACACTTGTTGCCTTAAAACATAAGTGTACTCTTGACGGTGGTGCTTATTCCAGCTTTGGTATTGCAACTATTTACTATGCAGGCTCTCTTCTTGCCGGTCCTTACAAACTGCCCAACATGAGCTATGAAGGGTTCAGGGTATATAACAACAAACCCACCTGCGGTGCACAGCGCGGACATGGTGCTGTTATTGCAAGAGCTGCTTTTGAGCAGCAGCTTGATATGATTGCAGAAGAACTTGGCATAGATCCCATGGAGCTTCGTATCAAAAACATGATGAAAACAGGTGATATTACATGTAATGATCTTAATATGAGTTCATTTGGCATGTCAGAGTGTATTGACGCTGTAAGAGAAGGTTCTGACTGGGACAAGAAAAAAGGTAATATGCAGACCGGCAAAGGCATTGGCATGGCATGCGGCTTTTTTGTTTCAGGTGCAGGCTTTTCCATTTACAGGTCTGATACATACCATGGCACTGTAATGATCAAACTCACCGAAGACGGTGGTACAGCTCTTGTATACACTGCTTCCGCTGAAATTGGTCAGGGCTCTGATACAGCCTTTGCCATGATTGCAGCAGAGGCCCTTGGCGTTAAATTAAGTGCCATAAGGCTTGCCTCTGGTGATACAGACATGGGTGTTGATCTTGGTGCCTATTCCTCAAGACAGACCCTCATGACCGGTCATGCAACAAAAGAGGCGGCTGAACATGTAAAATCACAGGTTCTTGAAGTTCTGGCTCAGCAGTTAAATACTCCGGTTGAAAATATGGATATTAAAAATGGTTTTATTGAATTTAAAGACCAGGCTCCAGATTTTTCTGAACTTAGAACCAGATATATCAAGGAACATAGAGGATGGATTGATAATCCTGATTCTGAAAAACTTACATTTAACGAAGCTTCCAGAATTGCATACCTTGAAAAAGGCACCATTGTGGGTACAGGTAAATATAAACCTGTGTTCCTTGGTGGTAAATATAAAGGTGCTGCTGTTGGAACTTCTCCTGCCTATGGATGTTCAGCCCAGGTTGCTGAAGTTACTGTTGATATGGAGACAGGTCAGGTTATCATTGACAACATCACCGATGCCCATGACTGCGGCAAGGCCATCAACATGACTTCTGTGGAGGGACAGATGGAAGGATCTGTATCCATGGGGATTGGCGAAGCCATGCACGAAGAAGTTATCTTTGATGACAAGGGCAATGTAATCAATAATGACCTTGCAGAATACAAACTTGTGACTGCAATGGACATGCCCAAAGTAAAAGCTATTGTTGTAGAAAGTGATGAACCCAATGGCCCGTTTGGTGCCAAAGAAGTTGGAGAAGGTGCTATCATGCCCACAATTCCTGCCATCTTAAATGCTGTTTATGATGCAGCTGGTGTAAGGGTTTTTGAGCTTCCACTAACTCCTGAACGGGTTTACACTGCAATCCAGGAATATAAGGAAAGGACAGAGTCTGCTTAAAAAGACCTAATCCTTACCGCATGAGACCTTTAAATAATGCTCAATTTAGATTCTAACAAGCGGTATGCACGCCAGATCCTTTTGCCCGAAATCGGCTCTAAAGGTCAGGATACACTTGGTAATGCAAGTGTCCTGATCGCAGGAGCCGGCGGGCTTGGATCAATATCAAGTCTTTACCTTGCTGCTGCCGGTGTAGGGCATATTATCATTACAGATTATGATCATGTGGAAAAAAGCAATCTAAACAGGCAGCTCTTACACTCTGAAACCTCCCTTGGAAAACCAAAAATAGAATCTGCAAAAAGCCGCCTTAAAGAACTAAACTCCTCAATTAAGATTACTCCTGTTCAAGAAAAACTGACTGTAGATAATATAGATTCATTTGTTAAAAAAATTGATATAATAGTTGACGCCTGTGATAATTACAAAACAAGACAGGTCTTAAACCGGGCATCAATCAGGCATGGCATACCCTTTGTATTTGGCGGAGTACAAGGATTTAACGGCATGGTAACATGCTTTATTCCAGGACGCACACCCTGTTTTGAATGTATTATAAAACCTCCAAAGAACAAGGCTGACAAGGGAATCATTGGAGCTGCAGCCGGCATAGCAGCATCCATACAGGCCATGGAAACCATTAAATTATTATTAAATATTGGTTCAAGAGCTGACAGACTTGAAAACAGGCTTCTTAGAATTTCAGGTCTTGATATGAAAATAAAATCCATGGAACTTGAGCCTGATCCAGATTGCCCTGTTTGTAAACACCCTGGAACGGGGGGGGAAAGAGAAAAGATATGAATATTGAATTAAATGGCTTAAAGGAAAGCATTCCTGAAAATTACAGCATCAATAATCTTATTGATCTGTTCAAAGAAGGGGATCCTGACCTGATTGTTGAAGTAAACAACAGATATGTTTTTCCAAAAAATTATAAAACAACAATGATCGCGGAGAATGATACCATAGAATTTATCAACCCCAACCTTGGCGGTTGATTGTGAAGGAATATAAATGAAGTATTATGAAAAAGACAAATTAAAGGCAGTCCCTGTTCAAGATGCTGTTGGCAAAATCCTGCTCCACGATATCACTCAAATTATTCCTGATATTTTTAAAGGGCCCTCCTTTAAAAAAGGGCATCTTATTAAAGAGTCAGATGTGGAAGAGTTGCTCAACCTTGGGAAAGAGCATATTTATGTGGCATGTCTTAATGGAGAGATACATGAAAATGATGCTGCCATAAGGCTTGCAAATGCTGCCCTTGGAAATAATATTACCCTTAGCAAACCCAATGAAGGCAAGGTAGGATTTACAGCTAAAATCCAGGGCCTTTTAAAAATCAATGTGCCAGGTCTTATGGAACTTAACTCTGTCCAGGATGTTGTATTTTCCTCTCTTCACACTAACCAGATGGTAAGCCAGGGAAAAGAGCTTGCAGGCACAAGGGTTATTCCTCTCTCCACAGATGAGAATAATATAATTAAGGCTGAAAAGGTGTGTGAAAAATATTTTCCCATAATTGATGTAAAACCTTTTATAAAAACAGATGTTGGAATGGTCATTACAGGCTCTGAGGTTTACAGCGGGAGAATTAAGGATGGATTCGGCCCTGTGGTTCAAAAGAAATTTGAAGAGCTTGGATCCAGAATCATGGAAAAGAGAATCGTTTCCGATGAGCTTGATATGACAGTCTTGGCCATCAAGGATCTGATAAAAAAAGGGGCTGGTATGATTGCTGTTACCGGCGGCATGTCTGTGGACCCTGATGATCTCACCCCTGCTGCCATACGTGCTGCAGGAGGTGAAATAATATCCTATGGAGCTCCTGTTCTGCCCGGTGCCATGTTCATGCTAGCATTTATTGATAAAACACCTGTTATCGGTCTTCCAGGATGTGTCATGTATCATCGGGCATCTATTTTTGATCTTGTTGTTCCAAGGCTGCTTGCAGGAGAAAAAGTTACTAAATCTGATATAATTGCCATGGGACATGGTGGATTTTGTTCATCATGTAAAACCTGCAGGTTTCCCTCCTGCAGTTTTGGAAAATAAGCGCATGGAATTATTAAATCAGCACATACTTGACTGCCTCCATAGGAATGAAACCTTTTCTATTGCCACAATAATAACAAACCAGGGTTCAACTCCAAGAACCTCTGGCAGCAAGATGATAGTATTGGAGAACAAAACCATCCATGGTACCATTGGCGGAGGGCTTGTGGAAGCAATGGTCATTGATGCATGTCTGGATCTCATGGAGCAAAACAGATGTTCAATTAGGGATTTTACCCTGGATCATGAACTCAAAGATGGTCTGGATATGGTCTGTGGCGGTGCCCTTTCCGTCCTGATTGAAACAATTGTTCCTAAATCCAATCTTGCAAATATGTACCATGCACTTGCTGATCTTGAAACAGAGGGGAAAAAAGGATTTCTTGTTTCAAAAATTCAAGGTTTCAGCAAATCTGATTTTACCATGCAAAAATGCCTTGTTCTGCCGGATGGCAGCGTTTTTGGGGAAAACATGCTGCCTAAACCTCTTTTTGATGCTATTCTTGACAACAAATTCCATGGTTCAGCCCCAATAATTCACAACCAGAATCTTGAAGAATTCATTATTGAACCAATCCTGCCCCTGGACTGTATATATATTTTTGGTGCGGGCCATGTTGGATTTCAGCTTGCACGGATTGCCCATATTACTGATTTCCAGACTATTATCATTGATGACAGAAAAGAGTTTGCAAACCATCAACGTTTTCCTAATGCAAGAGAAGTCCAGGCTGTAAAACACTTTTCCAATGCCTTTGACAATCTTGAAATTGATAATCATTCCTATATTGTTATTCTCACACGGGGGCATCTCCATGATCAAACCGTGCTTGAAGCTGCCCTTAAAACAAATCCTGCCTATATCGGAATGATAGGAAGCAAAACCAAAAGAAACAAGATATATAAAAACCTTTTAAGAAAAGGAATTTTAAAGGATATACTCAGAGCAGTTTATTCTCCCATTGGCATTAAAATAAAAGCCCAGACACCCGGCGAAATTGCCATAAGCATTATGGGAGAAATCATCAACAAAAGATATAGCGAATGACCCGGCAGATTCCAAAAATATCAGCAATAATCCCGGCTGCAGGGTTATCCACAAGGATGCATGAATACAAGCCTCTGCTAAAACTTGGCAGGCTTACAATAATTGAACATACAATAGGGATTTTTAAAAAATGTAAGATCAATGATATTATTGTGGTAACAGGGCACAACCATAAAAGAATCCAACCTGTAATACAAGATGCCGGTGCCAGATCTGTTTTTAACAAGGATTTTAAAACAGGCATGCTTGGCTCAATAAAAACCGGAGTTAGAAATATCTCCCCTGAAAGCGTTGGCTTTCTCCTGCTACCAGTGGATATTCCTCTTGTCAGGCCTTCTACACTTAAGAGTATTATATCCATTGCCAACAAAAACCCAGAGCATATAATTATTCCCGAATTCAACAAAGAACCTGGACATCCTCCTTTTATACCTGCATGGCTGATACCTGAAATTCTTAAACTTGAAGATGATTCAAACATGGGCAGACTGCTGCTTTCCCTTAAAAAGAACCAAAAAAAACACCTTGTCCATGATTCAACCATTTTAATGGATGCTGACACTCCAAAAGCCTATGAGATACTAAAAGAGAAATACAAAACCATTGATATTCCAGATAAAAATGAGTGCCTCTCTATTATTAACACAAATCTCAACAAAGAAAAAAACATCCAGTCCCATGTTAAACTTGTGGCCAAAACTGCCATGACACTTGCAAGGGCAGTTATGGCCAAGCCTGTAAAAACAAACCCTGGTAAAAACCAGGCTGGCGTTATTGATCTTGATCTTGATCTGGATCTGGATTTAATTTATGCAGGAGCTCTTCTCCACGATATCAAACGAAAAGAAATAAACCATGCAAAATCAGGTGCCCAATATCTTTTATCCCTTGGATTTCCAAAGATTGCAGATATTATTTCCCAACACATGGATCTTAGCTTACCCCTTTCAGCCGATCTGACTGAAACTCAAATTATCTATTTTGCAGACAAGCTGTGTAATGGAGCCATGCTTGAACCAGATCTTGACTTTTCCAGGCGCTTTAAAGAAAAAATCAGGCAGACACCCCATGCAAAAGAGATAATTGTAAAACGACATGAACATACAAAGATCATACAAACCCGAATTGAGAACATTGTTAAACAACCTATTAAATCCATTCTTTCAATGCTGATATGAACCTGCTCAATTCATATACACCCGGCTCAAAAAGGTTTTTAAAAGACCTGTTAAACCCATATTGCACAAGCTTGAAAAATGATTCTTTAATCTTTCTTCTGCGCCATGGACAGATACAGGGTCATGGAACAAAGCGTTTTATTGGCCGGACAGATGTTCCATTGGATAACAGAGGTTTGGAGCAGGCAGTGTTATGGCAGAACTCCTTTGCTTCAATAGAATTAAACAATGTTTATTCAAGTGCCCTTAAAAGATGCAAAAAAACAGCTCAAATAGTATCTCCCCAGGGCCATATTAATATTGACGCAAGGCTCAATGAAATAAATTTGGGTGAATGGGATGGAAAAACATTTGCTGAAATTAAAAAAAATCATTCAGACGAATTTAAAAAAAGAGGCGAAAATATATATCAATTCCAACCTGTCAGAGGAGAAAGCTTTCAAGATGTGTCCAACCGGGTTATGCCTTTTTTCAATGAACTAAAAACAGAACTATTGGAATCAGATATCAGGGGCAATAAAATACTTGTGGTAACCCATGCCGGAGTTATCAGAATTCTTATCTGCCACATCCTTGGAAAGAATCCCCAGGACCTGTTTAAAATTAAACTTGATTATGGCCATATATTTGTTTTAAAAATTGAGCATACGGTTTAAAGGGATCAAAGCTTTCCAACGGATGGTTTCATCAACATGGATTTCATGATCTGAATCTTCATCTTCAAGAACCCGGGCAAGGCTTCTTAGACCATTCATGGCCATCCAGGGGCAGCGCAAACATGATTCACAGGTGGCAAATTCACCGCCTGTTGGAGCTTCCATGAATACTTTATCCGGGGCTGCCTGTTTCATTTTATAGAAGATACCAGGTTCTGTTGCCACAATAAAACTTTTTGCATCAAGTGTTGTTGCTGCATCTATTATTGCAGTGGTAGAACCCACAATATCTGCCATTGCAATTATATCTTCCGGAGATTCAGGATGAACAAGAACAGCAGCTTCAGGGTGCTGCTGTTTCAAATTTTTAATTCCATCGGCTTTAAAGCTTTCATGCACCACACATGTTCCAGGCCATAACAGCATATCTTTGGCCCCACTCATTTTCTTGACATAATTGCCAAGATATTTATCAGGAGCCCAGAGTATCTTTTCACCAATATCTGTCAGATGTTTTGCTATTTTTAAGGCAATTCCGGAAGTTACAACCCAGTCAGCTCTGGCTTTTACAGCAGCACTGGTATTGGCATAAACCACTACTGTGTGGTCAGGGTGCGAGTTGCAGTATTTATTAAACTGTGATGCAGGGCAGCTTATATCAAGTGAACAGTCAGCCCTTGTGTCCGGCATAAGCACTTTTTTTTCTGGATTTAATATTTTGGCAGTCTCACCCATGAAACGCACGCCTGCCACCACAAGGGTTGAGGCTGGATGTCCATTGCCAAATTTTGCCATCTCCAGCGAATCTGCAACAATGCCGCCTGTTTCATCGGCAAGTTGCTGTAGTTCAGGAGCAGTGTAATAGTGGGCAACCAGAACAGCATTTTGTTTTTTGAGCAAATGTTTGATCTTTTGAATTAAGTTTGACTTTTCTGCTTGATCCAAGCCAATAATCTGTTCAGCTGCAAGGTTTTTGGCCTTTTCCACCTGCAATCTCATATTTTCTAATTCTATATTTATTTCCATGATAAATAGAGAATAACACCACTTTGTGGTGATTGCAAGATATTTCAAATTCACGTCCGGGCAAGAACCAGAACCTCAACTTTGTTAACACCATTTTTCAATAATTCCACAGCAGCTTCATTGCACGTCGCTCCAGTTGTAAAAACATCATCAATTAGCAAAATATTTTTATTTTTAATCTTTTTTTGATCAACCACTTTAAAAGCTTTTTTTAGATTATTTTTTCTCTGTTCAATATCAAAACCTGTTTGGGGTTTTGTTTTTTTAATCCGGGCAAGGGAGAGTGTATCAATTTTCCATAAAGGCGCTTGTTTATAATATTGTTGATATAATTTCACAAAATTACGGATCAATAAAAAAGCCTGATTAAAGCCGCGTTCTCGAAGTTTGGTTTTATGCAGAGGCATTGGAATAATCAGGTCAATATCAGATTTTTCATAGTGTGTTAAAAATGTCTGAAACAACAACAGCTCAAACACTTTTGCAGCAGCAAGTTTTGAACTGTATTTAAAAAGAGGTATGGCATCTTTTATTATGCCTTTATATTCTGCAGCAGCCCTGACCTTTTCGACTTTCAATGGTGTTTTAATACAAGCTTCACATACATGATTTTCATTAAAATTCTGGTTAAAACTTTGCTGAAGTTTAATTCCGCATTTTAAGCAATAAGGCACATCAATATGATAAAAACCTGTCTGCATACAAGCATCGCAAAAACAAGCCTCCATGGTATTTGGGTTAACCATGCCAGGGTCGATATATGCACTGCATTTTAAACACTTTAAAGGGTATATAAGCTGTTCAAAAATTATGATAATCTTTTTTATAATTGAAAATAAATATGTATAGTATTTAAAATTTGTGGTCATATGCCACCTGTAAATCTTTAAGAGCGCTGTCGAAGCGCTTCATACATTGCAATACCTCCTGCAACAGAAGCATTTAAGGAGTTAATATCTCCTTGATTGGGAATAGATAGTAAAAAATCACACTCTTTTTTTACTCCGGGCCGAATGCCCTTGTGTTCACCTCCAATAACAAGTGCAATATCGCCTTTAAGGTCAGATGCAAACAGAGAAGTATCACCTTTGGCATCAAGCCCTGATATCCATACCCCATTTTCCTTTAATGACCTTAATATGGAAGCAGTATTGGTAATCATAAAAATATTGGCATGCTCCATGGCTCCGGCAGAACTTCTTGATACTGTTGAAGAAGGCGTGGCGCACCTGTCTTTTGGGATAAGGATATAATCAACTCCTGCACAAAGCGCTGTTCTTATCAAAGCACCAAGATTATGAGGGTCTTCAATACTTTCCACTATTAAAATAAAGCAGGGCTGCTCCTTTTTTTTTAAGATAGATACAACTTGTGAAGCATTTTTCACCGGAAAAAATGAAGTTTGAGCAAGTATGCCCTGATGATTAGCAAAAGAGTTGGACAAATCAATCATTTTATCAAGAGCTTCAGGGCTAACCATCTCTATTTTAATATTTTTTTTTCTGGCAAGGATTTGAATTTTTTCAAATCGTTTTAAAGATCTTGTTTTTGAAATAAATATTCCTTGAAATTTTCTTTTATCTGCCTTTAAAGCTTCATATATTGAATGAAAACCAAAAAGGATATCATTTTTTGCTTTCATGGTTTTAACTCATTTCATCCTTAAAAATATTACTAAGTTCTTTTTTTGCCTGTTCAAGATCATCATTTATCACCACATATTGATACAACTCTTTCTGGGCTATTTCTGTTTTTGCATTTTTGAGTCGTGTCTCAATTACTTTCTTAGAATCAGTTCCCCTCTTTTCAAGGCGTTGGGACAAAGCTTCAATTGAGGGTGGCATGATAAAAATCGTCACCATATTAAGACCTGACTTCATTATCTGCCTGGCACCCTGGACATCAATATCAAGGAGAAGGCTTTTCCCTTTTGCCAGATGCTTTGTTACAAAATCTTTGGATGTTCCATAATAATTTTCATGAACCTTTGCCCACTCAAGCCAGTTATCTTGGCTTATCTTTTCTTTAAATTCTTTCTTGCTGACAAAATAGTAATCAAGGCCTTCCTGCTCATTTTTCCGAGGGAGCCTTGTGGTGTGGGAAATTGAATAGGAAAGCCCTTTAAAATGCTCCAATACTATTTGAATCAATGTTGTTTTTCCGGCACCTGAAGGAGCTGATATAAGATATAATTTTCCTTTATCGTCCATGTATTATTCCTGCCTCTCATCCATCAGAGATGCAAACCTGTTGGAAAGAGTTTCAGCCTGAATTGCTGACAGGAGAATATGATTACTCTCTGTGATGATGATGGCTCTTGTTTTTCTGCCATGGGTTATATCAACGAGGCGTTTTTCTTCCCTTGCTTCATCTTTGACTCTTTTCATGGGGGATGAACCAGGAGATAAAATTGCCACAACTTTTTGTGCAACCACTGTATTTCCAAACCCTAAATTTAAGAGCAGCTGTTCCATGGAGGTGCATCCTTTAAAATCTTTCAATGTATTTACAATAAATCTCTTTTTATTTTGCTTTTAGCAAAAACAATAAAGCATCTGCCAAACAGATTATTCAATGTTCTGCACCTGTTCTCGAATTTTTTCAAGCTGGGATTTAAGATCAACCACCATGTGAGACAGCAGAGCATTGCCGGCCTTTGAACCAATGGTATTAAATTCGCGATTAAATTCCTGAATCAAAAAATTAAGTTTTCTACCCTGGGAAATATCTGAATCAAGGCTGTCACGAAAGAGTTTGATATGGCTGTAAAGCCTTACAATTTCTTCTGACACATCACTCTTGTCAGCAATTATAGCAGCCTCCTGGGCAATTCTTACAGGATCAAGCCCCTTGACCTCTGAAGTTAAACCAGATATTTTTTCCAAAAGTTTTCGCTTATAAATCACTGGAATCTGATCAGCTTCTTTCTCCACAAGCTTTAATTTATCTTCAATATAATCAATTCTTAAAACCAGATCTTCATAAAGGTTTTTTCCCTCTTCCTTTCGCATGGCATTGAGATTCATACTTGCAGCTTCTATGCAAGGTTCAATTGCCTTCCATATTTTTTTTGAATCCTGATCTTTTTTTAAGGGAACAATGATATTTCTTGCTGTTAAAATATTATCCAGTGAAATATCACTTAAAAGGTTTAAATCGTGTTTAAGCTGATCCACTGCCTCATAATACGATCTTGCCCTTGCATCATCAACTTCAAACAAATCCTGATCTTTTGCATCATCCTTAAGGGAGAGTCTGATCTCAATTCTCCCTCTGTCATGGGTTTTGGCAATGATTTTTTTAATGCTGTCTTCAAATTCCTGACAGGATTCAGGACTATAAAATGCAATATCAAGATGCCGTGAATTATAGGCACGAATGGTGACATTGGTGGTGATTGTCTCATGGGTATTGGATACCTGTGAAAAAGCGGTCATACTTTTAATCATTTTAATTTTCCTCTATTTACTTTTAATCTGCCTGCCTTTAAGTCCAGAAGATATTTATCTCTCACCTTTGATAAAAATGAAATCATGCTTTTTGAAGCATAATCAGGATAGGTCCACTCCAATGTTTGAAAACCTTTTTTCTTGGAATACATCAATGTCAAATCTGCATAAATTTTCCGGCCAATATAAATCCTGTGGGAATACTCCTTTCCCGTGGCAAGAATAAAACGTGAAGAGACTAAATATCCAGGATCTATATTAATGGTTCTGTTACCAGAAAATAAAAAATTTTTCTCAATGGAATTGGTCTTTTCTTTGATTGCTGCAAGCTCACCTTGTTCAATAAGGGGCCTAAACACAAATACCTTGCGGTACAAGGGCGAGCCCATCTCTTTATAATAATAATCAGTATAGATAAAATCAAGCCAGGGACTGATCATGTCCACGGACCCGAATGTCTCCTCAAACAGAGCAAATAATTTGTTAATATCTGCTTTATTATTCATGATACAGCCCACAACCAGTTTTGCAGGATCTGGATTTTTGGGAGTACTCATGTTAAAGCGGCTTTGCCTCATCTATGAGCATAATAGGTATATCATCTCTGATCTCATATATAAGTGAACATGCTTTGCACACTAGTCCGTCTTTTTCTTCATTTAAATGAATCTCGCCCTTGCATTGGGGGCAAACCAGTATTTCCAGAAGCTCTTTAGAAACTGCCATGCTTTTCTCCTCTCCTTATTAGTTTTTGTTGTCAACAGGATGCTGCAGAATTAGAATCCAGCATTTTATTATTGTCGGTTGTCTGTATTGTTTGAAGCTTAAAGTACTCATTGTGCAAAGCCATTAATTCATCATGTGTACCCTGCTCTTTTATTGAACCATTTTTTAATACAATGATTCTTGAAGCATAGTTAATGGTGGACAATCTATGAGCAATCACAAAGGATGTTCTTCCCTTCATCAGATTTTCAAGAGCTTTTTGAACAACTCTTTCAGCCTGGGAATCCAATGCAGAGGTTGCCTCATCAAGGATCAGTATTGGTGCATCCTTTATCAATGCCCTTGCAATACAGATTCGCTGTTTTTCTCCGCCTGAAAGTCTGGAACCGGATTCTCCAATAATTGTATCAAAGCCCTTGGAAAAGCCTTGTATAAAATCAAACGCAAAGGCTGCTTTTGCTGCTTTTTCTATCTCAATATCCGTGGCATCCATTTTGCCATACCTGATATTTTCTTTTACTGATTCATTAAAAAGAATGGGTTCCTGGGTCACTATGGAAATATGATCCCGCAAAGATTTGATTGAAAAATCTTTAATATTTTTCCCAGCAATCAATACAGATCCTTTTGTTACATCATAAAGCCTTGGTACAAGATTAACAAGACTGGTCTTGCCTCCCCCGCTCATTCCAACCAGGGCAAGGATTTCTCCTTGAGCAACCTTTAAATTTATATTATTTAATGCAGGGGCATCATCTTTATTATAGGCAAAACTGACATTATTAAATTCAATATTAAAAGTATTTGCCTCAAGAATATCAGGGTTTTCTTTTTCCACAATCAAAGACTCTTCTTCAAGAACATCAAATATTCTTGAGGCTGCTGCCACACCCTCTTGAACAGTATTATTTAATTTGGATAATTTTTTTACAGGATCATAAAGCATCATCACAGCAGTTAAAAAAGAAAAAAATGTTCCAGGCGTTGACGTTCCGTTAATAACCCTCAGCCCCCCAAACCAGATAACAAATGCAACACCAAATCCGCCAAGAAACTCCATTAAAGGAGAAGAAAACGCCCTTGTCATGGCTTTTTTCATCTCAAAACGGAAAAGCCTTTTTGTTTTTACTTTAAATCGTTTTTTTTCAAACTCCTGGAGATTAAAAATCTTTATAATTTTGCTGCCAACAAAGGTTTCATGCAAAAATGAATTTAAATCTGCCATGG
>CAZYDL010000029.1:0-17662 GCA_964646305.1 uncultured Desulfobacula sp.
CCTGGAGTTCAAACGGCAATTCACTGATTTCATCTAAAAAAAGGCAACCTTTTTCAGCTGCCTGAAAAAATCCTTTTCTGTTTTCAACGGCACCTGTGAATGCACCTTTTACATGGCCAAACAATTCACTTTCAAAAAGGCTGGCAGGAATACCAGGACAATTGACTGGAATAAAAGGATATATGGATCTTGCTTTGTGATTATAGTGAATCGCACGGGCCACAAGTTCCTTTCCTGTACCGTTTTCTCCGGTTATTAAAACGATTGCATCGTTGTTACAGGCTTTTTCAATCTTTGAATATACCTTAAGCATACTTTTAGATTGGCCCATAATGCCGAACCTGATCCAGACATCATTATATAACATCCCGGCATTTAAGTTTTTTTCTTTTTGTTTCTTGATATTTTTTTTTACTGCCCCGAGAAGTTCTTTATCCGTAAACGGCTTGGTAATGTATTCATCAGCTCCCTCTTTCATAGCAGACACAGCACTATTAATAGACCCATATCCTGTCAGCATGATAATAGATATATCCTGTAAATGATCCCGAACATATTTAATCAGTTCAAGGCCCGAATGCTTCGGCATTTTATAGTCAGTGATCAAAAGGTTAATATTCTGTTTTGAAAAAATTTGGATGGCATCTTTGACATTATTTGCCGTGAACACTTGAAACCCTGACATTTCAAGGTTTCTCTGTATTACTTCGCAAGTGATACTATTATCATCAACAACAAGAATTACTTCTTTATCGCACTGTTCATTTTTATTCGGCATCAATTTTCCTCCAAAGGCAGACATATCTCAAAAATTGTTCCTTTACCCGGTTCACTACTGACTTTAATATCACCATTATGGTTTTGGATAATTCCATAAACAACAGAAAGGCCTAACCCTGTACCTTCACCAACATCTTTTGTTGTAAAAAAGGGCATAAATGTTTTACTGATATTTTCACCTGAAATCCCGATTCCAGTATCTTCAATGGAAAGGATTACATTTTTATGGTCCTTTTTGGTAGAAATTATCATTTTCCCCCCATTTTTCATTGCCTGGGCTGCATTAATTGTCAAATTTGTAATCACTTGTTTAATTTGATTAGAATCAACTGAAATAATAATATTTTCTGTATATTGTTTTACAATTGTGATTCCATCTTTGATGCATCTTGCTTCTAAAAAAGTGATGCTGTTATCAATCATTTCGTTGAGGTTGATCTTTTCTTTACATAAAGATGATTGACGGGAAAATTCCATTAATTTTTTGATGATTTCCCTGGAATAAATGGCACAATCTTCAATTTTACCAAGATCTTTTTTTGCCTGATCCGGCATTTTTGGCAATTTGAGAGACAATTGTGCTAACCCCAGTATATTTCCCAAAGGCTCGTTCAATTCGTGGGCAACACCGGCGGCAAGCTGACCAATGCTTGCCAGCCGATCAGCATGCAACAGCTGTTGCTGGATTAGCTTTCTATTTTCCTTATCCCTTTGTTTTTCCAGATAAAAACTAATGATATTTGCGATCCCCTTAAGCAGATTTCTTTCTTCAATTAAAAAAGGGTCATTTTCTTCTGAGTTCAACTCAGGTTTGTAAAAGACTTCTACCATCCCTACAACCTGAGCTTCGATCAAAATATTTTCACTCTGGCAGACTCGGGATTCAAAAAAATCGGATGAATGATATGTATTATCCTTAAATGCGATGCGAGCACAGGACTCTTTGGGATATTGCCATCCAAGTGGAATAATACAAACAATTTTATCCAGTGCTTCATCAAAATTGTTTTCCAGAACCACACATTGGGCGACTTGATACAGACAATTTAGTTCCTTTGTTCTTTCTTTTTCATTTCGGTAGACTCTTTTATATTCATCATAAAACCGCTGCAACTTCAGGTTTTGTTTTTGGAGTTTTTTAATCTCTTGCTGCTGTTTCTCAACGATGATTTCTGTAGTTTTCATTTATATTTTTTCTACCTAATTATGATGTTCCTTCCACCAGTTCTACACAGGTACTTTTGATATAGAATTGGTGGACATTAAAATAAAAAAATACTCAATATTCAATAAAAGTCAATATAAATCAGGATAAACCCTGGTCCAGCATTGCATCTGCTACCCTCCGAAATCCTGCAACATTGGCGCCGAATACATAATTGCCTTTTTTATTAAATTCATAAGCTGTTTCATAGCATTGATCATGAATATGCTTCATTACCTGGTGGAGTCGCGTATCAACCTCGCTTTCCGTCCAGTTCATAAAGTTGGCATTTTGAGCCATTTCAAAACAGGAGCAGGCAACTCCGCCTGCGTTACATGCCTTTGCCGGAGCATAAAAGATATCTGCGTTTTCCAGAAATTCCATGCCGTCCAGGGTCACAGGCAGGTTTGCTCCTTCAACAAGACATTTAACATTATTTTTGACCAAGGCTTTTGCATCATCAAGATCAAGTTCATTTTGCGTTGCACAGGGAAAGGCAATGTCACAGGGGATTATCCATGGCCGTTTCTCAGGATAAAACTTCACCTTAAAATGATCTGCATAATCCTTGACAACATCATTTCCACTCAACCTGAGTCTCAGCATATAGTCGACTTTTTCGCCGGTAACGCCATCAGGATCATGGATAAATCCATCAGGCCCTGAAAGTGTAATCACCTTGCCGCCAAGCTCATTGACCTTTTTTACAACTCCCCATGCCACATTTCCAAAACCAGAAACCGTTACAGTTTTGCCATCAATATTGTCATTCACGTTTTTCAGCATTTCTTCTGCAAAGTAGACCACACCATACCCTGTAGCCTCGGGCCTTAGATAGCTTCCTCCCCATGAAATGCCCTTACCCGTCAAAACACCTTTAAAAGATTTGGTCATTCTGCGATACATCCCAAAAAGATAACCTATTTCTCTTGTTCCCACCCCGATATCACCGGCTGGGACATCACTAGAAGCACCAATATGCCGTGAAAGTTCCAACATGAAACTTTGGCAGAAGTTCATGATTTCATTATCTGATTTACCACGTGGATTGAAATCAGATCCTCCTTTTCCACCACCTAAAAGCAGACCAGTCAAGGCATTCTTAAAAATTTGTTCAAACCCGAGGCATTTAATAATACTTAAGGTAACCGAAGCATGGAACCTAAGTCCGCCTTTATATGGACCCAGTACATTATTAAATTCAACACGATGTCCTGTATTAACCTGAACCCTGCCCCGATCATCTTTCCATGGGACCCTGAAACTGATGGATCTGTCCGGCTCTACGAGTTGCTCAAGGATTCGGTTGCTTTGATACTCACGATTGGAATCAAGAACCGGTGCAATGGATTTAAAAACTTCCGATACAGATTGGATATATTCTTTCTCCCAGGGGTATTTTTCATTGAGCATTTCCAAGACATTATTTGTATACGAATTCATAATTTTTTCCTTTTAGTTATCTGTATTCTTCACAGTTAATTACATAGCCACCTGTTTTTTGCAGGTTACAGGTTTCAATATTTTCACAATTGCTGCAAATTCCTTTCAACGAGGAATTCAATAACTTTTCAATTTTTGGAATGTCCCTGGCGATATTATTGTTTGATTCTGAGGGATCAGTACATGAAAACTCTTCACAAAAAATAATGGGTTGCGTGTGGTTCAAACGATATCGGCATTCATCTGCAATCAAACAATTGATACAAAGTCCTGATAATTGTATTTTTTCTGTCATGATAGCTCCTTTTTTATTTTTTAATCATACAAACTTTAATTACATTAAGAGCAATTGACGTGCCAAATCTGTTAAATTGTTAAAAATGCTTATATTATAATAGGTTATATTGTTACGATATCTAAAATTATCGAACCAGAAGTATGGAAATTCTCCATAGTAGGGAAATTTTCCATACCTTAGTAGATAATGAATCTTTGAATTAAAACTCGATATAAAATCTTGGGATTTGAAAGAATTATATTTTTATTCTTTCATTCATTTTTATACAAAACTACGATTTAATCTATATTAAAAATTGATTTTTTATGAAAAAAGAAACCTATAAGATTGTTCCAATTTTGGATATGTTTATTTATTTATTGTAATTCTATTTCTGCCTAATTCTTTTGATTTGTAAAGCAGTTGATCGGCTTTAGTAATTAATACACTATATTTTTCTTTGTTTTCAGGAGTCATACAAAAACATCCTATGCTGACAGTTATAATATCTGTAATAGTAGAATATTCATGGGGAATTTTACAATTTCGAACAGCATTTAATACTGAATCAGCTACGGTAGCAGCTCCTTTTAAATCTGTTTCCGGTAATATACATCCAAATTCTTCACCCCCATAACGAGCTGCAAGATCATGTGACCGATTAATGCAACTGCTGATGGAATTAGCTACCTGCTTGAGGCATTCATCTCCCTGTGCATGCCCATAGTTATCATTGAATAATTTAAAGAAATCAATATCTATCATTAAAAGTGCAATGGGCAGATGAGATCTTTGCATTCGCTGCCATTCTTTATGAAGTGTTTCATCAAAAACACGACGGTTTGCAATCTGTGTTAATCCATCAATTCTTGCCAGTTCTTCTAATTTTTGATTTGTTTTTTCCAGAGTTTCTTCGTAGGCTTTGCGTTCGGAAATATCTTTAAATTGAGTAACAGCACCAATAGTTTCATTTACCAACCCAAACAAAGGTGCACCGGTCAGTAAAAAGACAATACCGTTTACATTTTTGACTCCCAAGGTGGTTTCCACCTCAATCTGATCTTTTCTATTTTTAATGTGCTCTAAAGGGCAGTTATTTGTCTGGCACAGGCTGGATTTTAATATATCATAACATTTTTTACCAACGACAACTTCCTTATCCTCAAGTTTAAAAGAGTCAACAAAGGTGCGATTTACACGCAAGATATTATATTTTTTATCAATTAGACAAAGCGGGTCACTGAGTGCATCAAATACCTGAATGAACTCAAGGCGAGAAATTTCTGCTTCCATGGTAAGTGTATTAACTTGCCCGGCAAGCAATTCATTAATCCTTTGCAGATCCTCATTGTCTTCTTTCAGAGCTATATTTTCATCTTTAAGCATCTTGGTTTAATTTATCTCTTTTTAAATCTGATTAATCTTCTTATTTACAGGCTTAACTAACTTTCTCGTTCAATTTTATTGCCAATTGTTTCAGATTCCCAGCTTGGGTCATGATGTTAGTTGCATTCTCTGATAAGTTCATTAAAGGTCATTTCACCTCTCTGCAATTAATATATTGATTTATAATAACACTTTATTTTTATCTCTTCAAATATTTTCCATAAGACAATTAATTATGGCAAAATCAAAAAAAAAGTAGTATATATTATTCCTTTAATTTGCCAACCGGCTGACAGAATTTATGTGTTTAAAATTTTGCTCTGGCTACCGGTTATAAGATAAGGCCTTTTTGGAGTAAACATTCTAAAATTGGTTAAAAATAATACTTTTTAATAAAATTCAAGGAATATACATAATGATAAACTCACAAAGAATGGCTCAAAGGTTTCAAGATCTTGTTGAGATTGACTCTATTTCCCGGCAGGAATCTGATGTTGCCCAGTCAATTGAAAAAATACTTATGGGTATGGGTGCAAAAATCTATTATGACACTGCAAAGGATCAGGTAAATGGCAACTGCTCCAATCTTGTTGCAAAATTTAAAGGCAATGTTAAGGCCGAACCTCTGTTTTTATCAGGACACATGGATACGGTGGAACCTGGAAACAATATAAAAGTCCAGTTTGAAAATGGTATTTTTACAAGTGATGGAACAACTATTCTTGGGGCTGATGATAAATCTGCCATAGCAATTATACTGGAAGTCATGGATGTGATTTTTGAAAACAAGCTTGATTATCCTCCCATTGAGATAATTTTCACTGTGTGTGAAGAGATTGGCCTTCTTGGTGCCAAATATTTTGATTACTCTTTAATGGATTCAAAATTTGGATATATTCTTGATTCAATAGACACTCAAGGAATTATCACAAAAGCTCCGGCTGCAAATAAAATCAAATTTAAAGTTTTTGGTAAAGCTGCCCATTCAGGGGCAGAACCGGAAAAAGGCATAAATGCCATTGTTGTTGCATCAAAAGCCATTGCCGAACTTCAGCTTGGGCGTATTGATGAAGAGACCACATGCAATCTTGGAATAATAAAAGGCGGAATTGCAACTAATATTGTACCTGAATTTGTTGAAATCCACGGAGAGGTCAGAAGCCATGATGAAAAGAAATTAGAAACCGTTACCCATGACATTGTAAACACCTTTTATGATGTGGCCCAAAATTTTAAAAAAACACTTCAAAAAGACCTTATGGGTAATTCTGATCTTCCAAGGGTCGAAGCAATTATTGAAAATGATTTTTCAAGCACTAATATTCCAGACGACCATAGGGCCATTGTCCTTGCAAGAAAAGCTGCCAAAAATCTTGGTATATCCCTTGAGAGTAAAACCACCGGTGGAGGAGCCGATGCAAATGTTTTTTTCAGCCATGGTATTTATGCAGGGGTTCTCGGAACCGGCATGACCGATGTTCACACCTTAAAAGAATCCATTGACATTAAAGATATGGAAAATGCAGCACAATTGGTATTGGAAATTTTAAAAGTACATATCGCAGGAAATGCGTTTTAAATGATAGCTTATTTTGATATTTTTTCCGGTATAAGCGGTGATATGACCCTGGGGGCATTTATTGATCTTGGCGTACCTGTTGAGTGGATTGAAAAAAAATTATCAATTATTTTAAAAGGCTTTCAATTAAAAACCAAGCTTGTTGAAAAAAACCATTTAAAAGCAATGGATATTGTTGTTAATATTATTGAAGAACAGGAATCATCAAGAAATTATAAAGATATTAAGACCTTGATTAAAAACAGTTCATTACCTGAAAATGTAAAAACCAACAGCCTGACTGCTTTTAAAAAATTAGCAAAAGCAGAATCTCATATTCACAATAAAGATATTGAAACAATCCATTTCCATGAAATAGGCGGTATTGATTCCATTGTTGATATTATTGGATCTTTTTTATGTGTTGAATATCTTGGAATACAAAAAGTCCATGCTTCTGCAATTCCACTTGGATCTGGTTCCATAAATTGTGCCCATGGTACAATACCTGTTCCGGTTCCTGCAACCCTGGCAATTTTAAAAAATATTCCAGTTAAGCCTTCAGATGCAAAAACAGAAATTGTAACCCCGACAGGTGCAGCTATTATTACCACGCTTGCCACCTCTTTTGGAACAATGCCAGAAATGATAATACACAAAACTGGATATGGTTCTGGAAAACGAGATACAGGTTCAAGCCTTCCTAATTTACTGCGCATTGTCCTTGGGGAAAAGTTAGAATCTAACAAAAAAGAGACAAACAATATTCAAAAAGAGAATGTTTATATTGTAAAAACCAATATAGATGATATGAGCCCTGAAATTTCAGGTTTTTTAATGGAAATTTTATTTGAGAATAATGCTCTTGATGTCTGTTATAAGCCGGTGCAAATGAAAAAGAACAGACCGGGTCTGCAAATTGAAGTAATATGCCAAAAAGAACATCTTGACACAATTATTAATATTATACTTACTCAGACCACATCAATTGGGGTGCGCTATCATGAATGTAAAAGATCCTCTCTTTTAAGGAAAAAAACCTTTGTGAAAACCAGGTTTGGTAAAATTCAGGTAAAAAAAATAACCTTTCCTGACAATAGTATTAAGTATATTCCGGAATATGAGGTTGCAAGGAAGTTGGCAAATAAAAAAAATATTGCATTGCAAAATGTTTATTATCAGATTTTATCAGATGCCAATTCCCATGATTGCGGGTTGCCTCCCCTTGACAAGAATTAATGTAAAATATAGATATTCATAATGTTTTTGAATCAAAAAATCATAATGTTTATGGCCACAGGTTTTTTTTCAGGCAAAATACCTTTTGCCCCTGGTACATTTGGCACCATTGCTGCCGTACCTTTTGCCCTTTTATTCCTGGTTATTCCGCCATATCTGCATGCAATTTATGTAACATGTTTAATTCTTGCAGCAATCTTTTTTGCAGACAAGGCCCAGGAAATTATAAACAAAAAAGATCCCGGCTGTATTGTAATTGATGAAATTGCAGGATATGTTGTGGCATTATCAATGGTTCCTGTCACTCTTTATACTCTTGCTGCCGGTTTTTTGATATTCCGGTTTTTTGATATTTTAAAACCTTTACCTGTTAAATATTTTGAAGACAGTTTTTCAGGGGGAGCAGGCATTGTATTGGATGATATTATGGCAGGCATTTTAACTGCAATTATTTTAAAAATCATATATTTATCAGGTATATTTTAGGAGACAGGACATGGATAAAAATCAGGACAAACAAAAAGCTGTTCAAACAGCAATGAACCAGATAGACAGACAATTTGGCAAAGGTTCCATCATGAAACTTGGCGGCAGGGAAATTGAAGCTGTTCCTGTAATAGGAACAGGCTCCCTTGCTTTGGATAAAGCTCTTGGTGTGGGTGGATATCCACGTGGACGTGTCATTGAAATATATGGTCCTGAATCTTCGGGAAAAACCACCCTGGCTCTCCATGCAGTTGCCGAGGCACAAAAAAAGGGAGGCATAGCAGCTTTTATTGATGCGGAACATGCCCTTGATGTGGCGTATGCAAAACGGCTTGGTGTAGAGTGTGATGAACTTCTTGTTTCCCAGCCGGATACAGGAGAACAGGCTCTTGAAATAGCTGATATGCTGGTGAGAAGCGGTGGAGTTGATATACTGGTTGTTGACTCTGTGGCAGCTCTTGTTCCAAGGGCTGAAATTGAAGGAGATATGGGAGATTCTCACATGGGACTTCAGGCAAGACTCATGTCTCAGGCCTTAAGAAAACTTGCAGGCACAATTGGAAAGACCAATACCATAATTATTTTCATCAACCAGATCAGAATGAAAATCGGTGTAGTCTATGGAAATCCTGAAACCACAACAGGCGGTAATGCATTAAAATTTTACGCATCCATGCGCCTTGAAATCAGAAGGTCTTCTCCAATCAAAGAGGGTCAGGAAATAATTGGAAACCGTACCAAAGTTAAGGTTGTGAAAAACAAACTTGCTCCACCTTTTAAAAATATAGAATTTGACCTCATGTATGGAGAGGGTATCTCAAGGACAGGAGATCTGCTTGACATGGGAGTTGATCTTGATATTGTTGACAAAAGCGGCTCATGGTACTCCTTTGAAGGAGAAAGAATCGGCCAGGGAAGAGAGAATGTAAAACTTTTTTTAATTGATAATTTAGATATATTTGACAAAATTGAAACCCTGGTCAGAGAGAAGCTTGGAATTGCATTGCCCGACAGCAATGGCAAAAAAAATGAAAAAAAAACCTGATTAATACCCTATCAGGTTAAAATTATTATATTTGGAGTTGTAACATGACAGGCAATGAAGCCAGAAAAATTTTTATCGAGTATTTTGAAAAACATGATCACACCCAGGTGAGATCCTCTTCTCTTGTACCCCAGGATGATCCAACACTTTTATTTGTAAATGCCGGCATGGTGCAATTTAAACGTGTTTTCACCGGGGATGAAAAATCAGATTATTTAAGAGCTGTAACATCCCAGAAATGTGTAAGGGCCGGCGGAAAACATAATGACCTTGAAAATGTAGGATATACTGCAAGGCATCACACCTTTTTTGAAATGCTGGGTAATTTTTCCTTTGGCGATTATTTTAAGGAAAAAGCCATTGATTTTGGATGGGATCTGCTCACCAATGGTTATGGATTTGATCCAGATAAACTCTGGATCTCTGTGTATCAGGATGATGATGAAGCCTATGATATCTGGAAAGATCAGGTTGGCGTGCCTGAAGAGAGAATAGTAAGACTCGGAGAAGAGGATAATTTCTGGTCCATGGGTGATACAGGACCCTGCGGCCCTTGCAGTGAAATCCATATTGACCGGGGTGTTGAATTTGGCTGTGACTCAAAAAATTGTGCTGTTGGCTGCGACTGTGATCGCTGGCTTGAGTTGTGGAATCTTGTATTCATGCAGTTTGACAAAGATGAAACAGGAAAGATGACACCTTTACCCAAGCCAAGCATTGATACAGGTCTTGGGCTTGAGCGGGTGATTTCAGTATTACAGGGTGTTCCCACAAATTATGATACTGATCTTTTTATTCCAATAATGGATAAAGTGAGTGAGCTTTCAGGAAAAAAACGCAATGAATCAGAGATGGTTGAAATTGCCATGAAAGTCATTGCAGATCACTCACGGGCATCTGCTTTTTTAATCTGTGACGGGGTTCTGCCTTCCAATGAAGGAAGAGGCTATGTTCTTCGCCGCATCATGAGACGTGCCATCAGGTATGGAAGAAGTATCGGGTTTGTAAAACCTTTTTTGCATGAAACTGTAAAAACAGTCTTTAGTATTATGGATGAAGCCTATCCTGAGCTTAAAGACTCTTCGGCCTTTATTTTGAATGTTGTTCAAAATGAAGAGAAAAAGTTTCTTGAGACCCTTGATACCGGGATGAAACTTCTTGAAACTGTAATAGAAGATCTTCCAGAACGTGGTGCTCCCACGTTAGTGGTAGATGGCAAAGAGTTCCCATCCAAAAGAGAGCTTCCAGGACATGTGATTTTCAAACTCTACGACACCTTTGGATTTCCCGTGGACATCATTGTTGACCATGTCAAAGAGATGGATATTGAACTTGATATTGACGGGTTTGATCAAGCCATGGCAAAACAGAAGGCAAGGTCAAAATCCACCAAAAAATTTGCAGGTGTGGGCCAGGCTTACAAACCTTTGACTTCAAAAGGTATAAAAACAACCTTTGAAGGCTATGATAAGATTGAATGCGAATCCAGGGCCATTATAATTGTCAGAGAGGATAAAGAAATTAAAATAGCAAAACCAAAAGAGATCATGGAGATTGTAACTGCCTCCACGGTATTCTATGCTGAATCCGGTGGTCAGGCAGGAGATACCGGGATTTTTGAAAATGATAAGTGCATCATCAATATAATAGATACACTTAAAGATCCAAGCGGATTAATCATCCATAAAGGCATAGTTCAAAAAGGTGAGGCTTGTAAAGGTGATTTATTTACTCTAAAAGTCAATGCAGCACAAAGACAAGATACTGCCTTGAATCATACGGCCACACATATTCTCCACTCTGCCTTGAAAAATGTCCTTGGAGACCATGTTAAACAGGCAGGTTCCCTGGTAACCGATGCAAGGCTAAGGTTTGACTTCAGCCATTTTTCATCAATTTCTCCAGAAGATATCCAGAGCATTGAGAATGAAATCAATTTAAGAATTCGTGAAAATCATCTGGTTACAACTAAAGAGATGAATATGGATGATGCTGTAAAACAGGGTGCAACAGCTCTTTTTGAAGAAAAATACGGAGATGTAGTAAGGGTTGTATCCCAGAGTGATTTCTCTTCAGAGCTTTGTGGAGGAACCCACACAGAGAAAACAGGAGATATCGGACTTTTTAAAATTCTGTCAGAGGCTGGAATTGCCTCAGGGGTCAGGAGAATTGAAGCTGTAACAGGGCAAAAAGCTTTAGATATAGTCCATAATGATCAGAATGTGATTAACAATTCTGCCGGCCTGCTCAAAGGCTCAAAAGATGAGATAATTTTAAAAATCGAGACCTTATTAAAGGATAAAAAAGACCTTGAAAAACAGCTTGAATCTCTTAAAGCCAAAATGGCATCCAAATCCATGGAAAACATTGATGATGAAATAAGAGAGATCAATGGAATCAAGGTGATTTCAAAAAAAGTTGAGATCGAGAATCCCTCCCAGTTAAGGGATCTTGCTGATAAATTCAAAACAAAGATAGGTTCCGGTATTGTTCTTCTTGGTGCAAGATCAGGAGAAAAAGCCCTGCTTATCTCTGTGGTAACAAAAGATTTAACAAAAAATTATAAAGCCGGTGATATTGTTAAACAGGCTGCAAAATTAGTTGACGGCGGGGGTGGCGGCCGTCCTGATATGGCCCAGGCTGGAGGTACAAAGCCTGAAAACCTTGACAAGGCGCTTGAATCCATATTCAAAACCCTGTCAGTTTGAATGAAAACTCACCCATCTGCTTCGTTGCTTCAAACTTTTGCAATCCTCATGTACTACAGTACACTCCGGTTGCAAAAGTGTATGCATTGCGCATCTCTTCGAGCCTTGCGCCTCACATATGGGCAATTTTTCATTAAAACATTGGTTTCATCAAATATTATCTGCCATACAACATAAAAGAATTATTTATGACAGCATATTTCATAAGACGACTGCTTCTGGTGATACCGACATTTATGGGTATCACCATCATGGTCTTTACCATAACCCGTTTTGTGCCGGGTGGTCCCATTGAAAGAATAATTGCAGATACAAGGGCAATGCAGACTGGTCAAGGCTTATCAAGTGGATCTTCCACACCGGGCCAGGGCAGTGGCCAGCCTCTCTCAGAAAAACAGCTGCAAAAACTAAAAGAATATTATGGTTTTGATAAACCAGTATTAACAAGCTATTTTATATGGCTTGGAAAAGTTTTAAAAGGGGATCTTGGTACATCCACCCGATACTATGATCCAGTTTGGAATATGATCAAAGAGAGAATTCCCATCTCACTCTATTTTGGTATTTTAAGCTTGATAATGATTTACGGAGTATGCATCCCACTTGGCCTTGCAAAGGCTGTCAGGCATAAAACAGGATTTGATAATATCACCTCCATTATTATTTTCACAGGATATGCAATTCCAGGATGGGTGGCAGGAGTCCTCATGCTGGTTTTATTTGCATCAAATTTTGATCTGTTTCCCCTTGGAGGACTTGTATCAGAACTTTTTGATGAGATGACTCTTATGGAAAAAGCCATGGATATTGCCTGGCACACTATTTTGCCCCTGTTTTCATATGTTATCGGCTCTTTTACTGTAATGACACTTTTAATGAAAAACACATTAATGGATAATTTATCATCCGATTATGTCAGAACAGCCATTGCCAAGGGCCTTCCCTTTAAAAAAGCTGTATTAAACCATGCTATGCAAAACTCTATGATTCCCCTTGCCACAAGCTTTGGAAATAATATCTCCATTCTTTTAATGGGATCATTTTTAATTGAAAAGGTATTCAATATAAACGGCATGGGACTTTTGGGATATGAATCCATACTTGACCGTGATTACCCGGTTGTCATGGGTATTCTTGTTATCTCTTCTCTTTTGTTTATGATTGGCAATATTTTATCTGATATCTGTGTTGCCTTTGTTGATCCCAGGGTAAGGTTTAAATGAATCCTGTCACTTTAAAAAAAATACAACGCTTTAGATCAATTAAAAGAGGTTTCTGGTCATTGATTATACTTTTCATAATGATTTTCATCTCTTTTTTTGCAGAATGCTTTATCAATTCAAGGGCATTGCTGGTTTATTATAATGGGGAGCTCTCTTTTCCAACCTATACAAAGATGATTCCAGGATCAAAGTTTAATCTTGGTTATGATTATGAGACCAATTACAAAGAGCTTCAAAGAAAATTTAATCAGGAAAATTCATCAAATTTTCTTATCATGCCTTTGATACCCTACAACCCATATGAAAATGACCTTAAAACAAATTCATACCCGCCATTTGCACCATCTTTTCAAGAAAAGCATTTTTTTGGCACTGACAATGTGGGAAGAGATATTCTAGCCCGCCTTGTATATGGCTTTCGTACTGCAATCATTTTTTCCTTTGTACTTTTAATTATGAACTACACAATCGGCATTACAATTGGATGCTCCATGGGATATTTCGGCGGCAAGTTTGATCTGTTTTTCCAGCGGATCATTGAAATATGGAATAATGTTCCATTTTTATATGTTATTATTATAATTGCATCCATTGTGATTCCAAATTTCATGATCCTGCTTTTAATCATGGCATTTTTCGGATGGATCGGTATAACCTGGGTCATGAGGACAATGACCTTTAAAGAGAAAGAGAGGGAATATATACTTGCCATACGTTCCCTTGGAGCATCCCATGCAAGAATAATATTCAAACACATTATTCCCAACACAATTTCAGTTATTGTAACCTATGCTCCCTTTGCCATTTCAGGCGGGATAGTCTCTTTAACATCCCTTGATTATCTTGGATTCGGCCTGCCCGCACCCACACCATCCTGGGGCGAATTACTCTCCCAGGGATGGCAGAATATGGAAGCGTGGTGGATTGTCTCTTCTGTTGTCGCAGCCCTTGTAATTACTTTGATGACAGTGACTTTTATAGGTGAAGGTATCAGAGAAGCCTTTGATCCAAAACTGCATACAATATATGAATAAGGTCCACAGGCAGACTGCTCTGGTTGCTGCTATTATATCCTGGATTAATTCTCCGTCAGAGAGATAAAAGAGATGAAAAAAATTGCAGGAATAACAAAAAGGGCAGAAAATCTCTTCTCTGCCCCTTTTAGTTTTAAATATTTATATTTTAGATATTAAAGATATTTCAGTTTTTGATATGGTTCTTCTGTAACTTTATTCCACTCAAAAACATTTTTCTGGAATTCAAGGAAAGAATCGTAAGCCTTTTTGCTCATCGGGTCAGAGTTGGCAACATCTTCCAATACTTCCAAGGAGAGTTTCTTAAGACCTTTTAAGACCTCATCAGGAAATTGTCTGAGTTGAACCTTATGGACTTCAACAAGCTCTTTCAGGGCTGCATTGTTTTTTGCTTCAAATTCAGACAGCATCCACAAATTGGCTCTGTACATAGCTGCTTCAACAATGGCTTTAAGATCATCAGGTAGTGAATTCCATGCAGTCAGGTTTACCATTGATTCAAGTGTTGTACCGCATTCATGCCATCCAGGAGAATAGTAGTATTTTGCAGCTTTATGAAATCCCATTTTAAGATCATGGAAAGGACCGACCCATTCTGTTGCATCAATAACACCCCTGTCAAGGTTTGTGTATATTTCACCACCGGCAACCAGAACTGCATTACCGCCTGCCTTGGCAAGGACTTTACCGCCCAGACCCGGAATTCTCATTTTAAGACCTTTGAGATCTTCCATGGAATTGATTTCCTTATTAAACCAACCGCCCATTTGAACACCGGTGTTTCCTGCAGCAAATGGTTTCATATTAAATGTTGCATAGAGTTCTTCCCATATTTCCATTCCACCGCCAGAATAAAGCCATGCATTCATAGACTGAGCATTAAACCCGAAAGGGACTGCAGCAAAAAACTGGGTAGCTGGAGATTTGCCAGCCCAGTAATAGGAAGCCCCATGACCCATTTCAACTGTTCCCTGGTTGACTGCATCGAAAACACCAAGTGGAGGAACAAGTTCACCACCGCCATAAACAGTGATCTTTAATCTTCCACCACTCATTTCATCTATCCATTTGGCAAGATTATCAGCTCCTTCGCCCAGCATGGGAAAATGTGGCGGCCAGGTTGTAGCCATTTTCCATTCAATGGTTTTAGCTTTGGGTGCTTCCTGCACAACCTTTTTAGCTGACTCTTCTTGTTTCTGACCTTTGCATGAGCTTAATACACCGGCAAGCCCGGCAGTACCAATAGCAGCAGCACCAATTCCAACATCCTTTATAAATTTACGCCTGTTGGTTCCATCCTGTTTCTTGTTGCCTTTTTCCATGCAAATCTCCTTTTCAATGTTTCAGCTTTAAAATAATTAGTTTGCCAGCATCAACCATCCTTTTTGGCTGAAGAAAACAAGCTCTGATAAAGCCAATGCCTAAATAATATTCATTTACTAAATTTTGTTTTATGCTCAAAACACATTTCAAGTCAAGAAATATCTATAATTAAAAATGAATAATTAATAGCGGGTGATGAATGAATTTAAGCCTTAATCAGCCTTTTTTTTAAATGAAGACATAATCAATCCAAAAAAAATAAACACTCCTCCTGCAAAATGATATAAAAAAAGAAATTCATTGAGAAACAGATAGGCAATTATAGAAGTAAAAACAGGCAGTAGATACATAAATACTGATGCAATGGAAGCTCCTGCAGTTTTTACTCCAAAGTTCCAGCACAGATAAGCCAAAATTGAAGGAAATATACCAAGATATAAAAAGATTATAATGGTGGTTGATTTCAGTTCAAATCCTTTAAAAATAGAAAATTCCCACAAATAAAAAGGCAGGATACAAAGAACACCAAAAAATATTAGCATTGTTAAAAAAGAGATGGGTGAAATATCAATATGTTTTTTTCTAAGTAATACAGAATAAAATGACCAGGATGCAATGGAGAGAACAATAAGCAGATCGCCTGGATTAAAGGAAAAAGTGGACAAGACCTGCCATGACCCTTTACTTATAATAATCATAACTCCAATTATAGAAATCATGATACCCATCGTCTGTAAAACAAAGGGTTTTTCTCCATTCATTATCCAGGAAAATAAAATGGTCATTACAGGCATTGTTGCCACCACAAGGGAAATATTTGTGGCACTTGTATATTGGGCTCCAAGATATAAAATTGAGTTATAGGCTGTAACACTTGGAATGGAAAGGAGAAATAAAAACCCAAGATGCTGTTTAATTAAGGCCATATCTTTTTTTAGATGGGAAATTGCAAAGGGCAGGATAAAAATCAAGGCCAAAAACCAGCGGTAAAAGGAGAGAGCCATGGGCTTGATTTCCATTACAACAGCTTTTGCAATGATAGTATTGATAGCCCAGAAAAAAATGGTCAGGGTCAACCCGGCATACGCCAGAACCATTGGAGATATTTTAATTTTTTTTCTTTTCAAATCATACCATTGAATTCAACTACAATTTTCAGCCAACATCATGCAAACATCATGCAACGGGTAAGGCAGTGTTCTTTAACGTCTTTTTTTCCTTCTAACCACACGTTTTTTCTTTTTCTTTGGCTTTGCAGCCTGTGCCATATTCTGTTTCGGATCAAACAGGTTATTCTGGGTATATGAGCAGGAGGCCCTGGGACATTTAAGCCCTTTTGCACTATTAGATACTTCAGTTTCTATTAAAAATGAATTTTTACACAAAGGGCATTCAAAATGATAGGGTTTATCCCAGGAGACAAATCTGCAGTCAGATTTTGTACATGAAAAAAACTCTTTGCCCTTTTCTGTTGTCTTGGAAATAATTTCCCCCTCTTTGCACATGGGACAAGGCATGGTAAGATCTTGTTCAAGGGCTGCAATCTGGGCTTCTATGTCATCATCATCCTTTGCAGCTTTCTCTTTTTCTTTATCCTCAATCTGTTTTAGCCTGGCCTCTTCTTCTCTTTTTGCTTTCTCATCTTCTTCAAGTTTGAGTTTTTCTTCTAAAGCCTTTAAGCGTGCTTCTTTTTCTGCCATTTGTGCTTCACGCTCCTGGAATTCAGATGCTTTTTGAGTTGCTATCTTAGCTTCTTCCTGTGCTTTTTGAAGCTGTTTTTCTCGCTCCTGAATTTTTTCAAGCTTTTTTGCCGCCTCATTTGCTGCTTCCTGGGCTTCTAGTATTTTTTCATCTTTCAGTGCAAGTTCTTTTACAAGTTCAGCAGCTTTTTGTGCCTCTTCTTCAGCTTTTTTTATTTTTATTTTTTGGGCTTCAATCTCTTGTTTTGTTGGGCCC
>CAZYDL010000030.1:0-15142 GCA_964646305.1 uncultured Desulfobacula sp.
AGCCGGAATCAGAACAATTATGCTGCGAACAGGAGTCGTACTTACTCCCGTGGGGGGCGCCCTGGCAAAAATGATACTGCCATTTAAACTGGGCATGGGGGTGATACTTTCCCATGGCAGGCAATATATGAGCTGGATTAGTATTGACGATGAAATATCAGCCATATTGTTTATTATTGAGAATAGTAATATTAAAGGTGCTGTTAATCTTACTGCTCCTGAACCTGTTACCAACAGGGAGTTTTCAAAAACACTTGCCAAAGTCTTTTCCAGAAGAGTATTTTTTGCCATGCCAAAGTTTATGATAGGGTTAATCTGGGGTCAGATGGGCCAGGAAACTATTTTGGCAAGCATCCGGGTAAAATCTGAAAAGCTTTTAAATAACGGATTTATATTTCAACATAAAACGCTTTTTCATGCACTAAAGCATATGCTTGGCAGATAAAAGCCATTATTCTGGATTTAAAACAGATGACACAAATAATTATTACAAGGGCCTAAAAAATGAATAATAAACTAAAAACCCTTTTTTCGATTTTAATGATAACAGCACTCTGTTTCGGGTTTATTGAAATCTATTTTCCCGTTGAAAGTTATAGTTTTGAAAGACTTCATATTTTTCTTTTTAATCTATGTACAGGTGGCACCATACTTTTATACTACACACAAAGAAAAGAGAGAGTATCAAAAATTATTATTTTGTTTTTTGCAGGATCACTGGTCTATGCTTTTTCTGCCTTTTTGAAAATTTATCCTTTAACCATCCTTGTATCTATTCTGCTTTTTATTATTGTGGAGAAAATTCGCATTGAAAAATTTTCTGTTTTTCCGGCAGATTTTTTCAAATCTGAGGTATCTGTGTCACAAAAATTTCACCAGGCCTCACTGTTATGCCTTTCAATTGGTATTATCATGGCAAGCCTTGTTATTTTAAATAATGAATATTTCAAACTTGTTACCATGAGAATGCTTACCTTAAATACATTTTTTCTGGGGTTTTCTTTTCCTCTGTCCCTGATTACACTCTCCCTGGTTTTTGGAATGCTGGAAAAAATAGAAAAAACTTCTGCAAAAATGATTATGGAGGTCTGCTTCTGGACAATTACCCTTGGTGTTATCACTTTTTTCGGGTTTATGTTGTTTGAAAAAATGATTCCTCAAATTTTTGTAACTGCTGCACTTTTTACCGCAGTGATTCTTGTATTTATGCTCTATACAATATTTGCAGACAGGATTCAGCAAAAGCTGTTTTTAACTTCAGGAATAGGATTTTTAATTTTTACTGCAGTGACTGGTATAGCGTATATTTGCATAATGATGAGTGACGGGTATGATCATCACAACACAAAATGGCTTATGCAGATGCATGTATTTGCTTCATTATATGGCTGGAACCTTTGTGGTTTGTCCATCATATGCAGGTTTGATGATTTTCCCATTAAAATGCACTCTTCAATCGTCATTGGGATTCACTGGCTGACAGCTATTGTTCTGGCCCCACTTGGAATTTTCTATCCCCTGTTTGCAGTCTTTGCTGTCATTGGCTATGCATTTATTACCCTGACTCTGTTTTTCAGTCACAATACAATGGAAATTAAAAAATGAGTGCCAAAGAAAAATTAGATGATTTTTTAAGCCTTTTTACCAGCGATTCCAAGGTACTTATAGTAATCAATGCTGATCCTGATTCCATTGCAAGTGCCATGGCAGTTAAAAGATTATTATGGAGAAGGGTCAAAGAGGTTGTCATTGCTTATTTCAACAAGATTACAAGGCCCGATAACCTTGCCATGATTGAATATACTGAACCCGGTATGGTAGGGCTTGATGACATTAAAAAAGAGAATCATAATACTTTTGTCATTGTGGATTCCCAGCCGGATCACCATGAAAATTTTTCACAGTTTAATTATGATGCCATTATTGACCATCACCCCTTATCAAATGATAAAGCCGGATTTGTTGATATTCGACCCGATTTTGGTGCCTGTGCGACTATGATGACCCAGTATTTAAAAGCAAAAAAAATAAAGCCCTCATCAAAACTTGCAGCTGCATTGATGATTGGAATAAAGACTGACACATTAAATTTTACAAGGCAGACAAGTTTGAATGATATAAGAGCATTTCAATACCTTTACCAATTTGCAGATAATAATATTGTCGTAAAGGTTGAAAGGACTGCCTTAAGCCAGGATGATCTTGATTTTCTATGCCAGGCCATCAAACAGAGGAAAATTCTTCACAATCGTGTTTTTTTTCATGCAGGCAAGATTACCAAGCCTGATGAATTAGTTATTGTGGCAGACTTTTTTTTAACACTTGTACAGGTTAACTGGAGTATTATTTCAGGGGTTTATGGAGAAAAACTTATAATCATTATTCGCAATGATGGATTGAGAAAAGGGGCTGGCAAAACAGCAAGAGAAGCTTTTGACATATATGGTTCTGCAGGAGGTCATAAAACAATGGCCCGGGCAGAGCTGGATTTAAAATTAATTAAAAAAGCTATAAAAAAAATTAATAAAAAAGCTCTTGGCGACTGGATTATATCGCATATTGAAAAAACAGCCGGCACAAAGACTAATTAGCTCTTGACTATAAGCAAATGTTAATTGATCAGCATTTTGCCAAGATGCTCACTTAAAAATATAATTGATTCAATATCAAGGTGTTCAATTATTGTTTCATCAAATAATAATTTTGCATCGGCATCAAATCCTTCACCCTGATCCCAGAATAAAAGCGTTACAGGTATTTTGGGAAATATTGGAAAATAAAAAGCCAGATCACATGATTCATATTGATTGATTACATCTTTACCACCAAAGTTTTTGCATGCAGTGCTTAGTTTGCCCACATTGGATGAAAAGGCCTTTTTAAGAGGTTCTTCCACATAGCTTTTCATGGAAACAACTTTTGATACAGTGTTGGGGAACTCTTTAAAGCTTTTCATATTACCTGTTGGTTTTTTTATTCCACCCTGGGCTATGTGAATATAAACAAAGGTCTGCTCGTTTCTGGTCAGCTCTCTTCCTGAATCATCAATAATTTTGTCATTGCTGATCAAGATATATTTATTAAAATAAGGAAGTTTAATCTGATCAATGCCTTTAATCTTCACAAGTTCTCCCCCGATACGCAGAGCAACATCTTCTGTATTCATGGATGCTGTCTGTTTTTTTGCAAATGCAAGAGCTTCTTTTGCCATATCTTTTTTAAGCCATTTGCCTTGTTTATATTGTTCATTAAGTTCTTTTTGTGCATCTTCCAGAAGTTCAGGCTTGATGTGGGGACAGTTTTTTAAAGGATGCATTTCAGAGACAACCATTCCTGCAAAAGCAATGCAAGTAAGGAATCCACACTCTTTACAATTGGTTCTTGGTAAAATTTTTGCATAAAGATCAACAACAGAAAGGGCCATTAAATACTCTCCTATAAAAAATAGGGCAGGAAGAAAACCTGCCCTATTTTTAATTTCTAATTTTGAGGTTCTAATTTTGAGTTTAGGAGCAATTCTTTAACTAAGAATTAAAACCCAAAAATTTTCACATCTACTCTTTATCAAAATCAGCTTTTTCTGCGCCGCAAATCGGGCACTCCCAGTCATCTGGAAGGTCTTCAAAGCTTGTTCCAGGATCAATACCATTATCAGGGTCACCTTCAGCTGGATCGTAAACATAACCACATGGTCCACATACATATTTGTCCATTTTTTAATCTCCTTTGTGCGACCTTTGAATAAATCATCCTTGAATAAAAATAAAATCAAGCATTATTTAAAGGTCTATTTATATTAAGTGTTTTTTGCCTTCTGCTGGCAGATAAAAATATATTATCACCATAAAGAGTATGAAGTCCATGGGGTTTTTTCAAGTCTTTCATGCCCTTTATGGTAAAAAAGTCAGTTTACTATCTATAATAGTTCAGTTTTTTCAAGGGCAAAGATGATTCCCTTATATGATGCAACTATTACAACAACATACATTATTAAAAGAAATGCGTTCATCATTTTATATAATCTCCTTAATATGATTTTTCATTGGTTACTTCAGCTTCAGTCAATTTTTTTGAATCCATGAGCATCCATACATAAACAATGTAACCAAGTACAAAAGGTATGGCAAGTGCCACATAGGTCATGATATTCAGGGTATACAAACTTGAAGATGCGTTATAGATTGTAAGGCTTGACTGCAGATCAAGTTTTGATGGATAAAATGCAGTATTATTATATGCAGGCAGACATAGTATAACAAGACCTACAAATATGGTACCAAGTCCGCTGAACCATATTCCTTTATTGCTCCCTTGAAATGAAGTTGAAAGAACTCCATATAGAACAAGGATTATTCCTGCAAGCAGCAATATTAAGAAATGTGGCATTGCAAGAAGATTTGATAAATACTTGGATGAAACAATAGAAACAATGCCTGCATCATCAACGCCAAAGCCTTTCATGAAAAGAATACTGATAATTACATATAGCAGGAAGGGCAGGGCGATAAGGAAATTTTTCAAGGTGCATTTGCGCAGTCTTGATTCAAGGTCTGGAGTTGTAGAAAAGTCAATACTGTTTAAAAGGTAGAGTGAACCCAAAACCCTGGCATTAAATACAAGAAAAATCCCAAGACTTAAGTTGAACAGGGAAAAAGCAGCCTCAAGTCCCCTTAAATTTATACCAAACAGGGTATAATCCCAGGTCACGCTGTTATACATGTCAAGTGTGAAATTTGAACCAGTATAAAAGGTGCCTACTGCGACTCCTATAAGCAGAATTCCAACAGAACCATTAATAAAAAGAAACAGTTCATAAACTCCTGCCCCAAGAAAATTATTTGGTTTTTTCCTGTATTCATAGCTGACAGCCTGAATAATAAATGAAAAAAGAATCAACATCCATACCCAGTAGGCTCCTCCAAAACTTGTTGCATAAAATTTAGGAAAAGATGCAAATAAAGCTCCGCCAAAAAGAACAAGAGTAGTAAAAGGCATTTCCCATTTGCGTCCAAGGGAAGTTAGCACAAGGGTTTTTTCAAGATCGGTTTTGGCGACCTGCCATAAAAGAGTCTGTCCTCCCTGGACAAAATTAAGAAACAAGAAAAGCGCACCAACAATGGAACATATAAGCCACCAAAGCTGCTGCAAAGTTGAGTAGTCAAGACTTGAAAACATTTTAATTGTCCTCCTTTGGTCCTATGGATATTTGTTTAAGCATGATGGTTATTTCAGCAATAAGTAAAACAGTGAATAAAGCAAAAAACATGAAAAAAGTAAGCTGCACATTGCTTGCTGAAAGATTGGTAGCTGACATTTTAACGGGTAAAAGACCGTTAATTGCCCAGGGTTGACGTCCAACTTCTGCTACAATCCATCCAGACTGCTGGGCCATTAAACCAAGAAGAGCTGATATTAATCCAATGGGCAGTAACCATCTTTGTTTTGTAAGAGAATCTTTAAATATGAAATAAAGAAAGGCAGCAAAAAGAACAGGAAACAGTGTACCAAGAGTCACCATAACATGAAAGGCATAGTATGGAATCGCCACAGGCGGAACCGACTCTTCAGGGCTGTCAAGATAGCCATAACCCATAAAATCCTGGTTCTCCCTAAATGCATTTAAAGATAATACAGCCTGTGCGACATCTTTGTCTTTGCGTGCCTGCTTGAACATGGCAAGATCATTGATTGCCTTTTTGCCTTTGGCAATTTTTGATGCAGCACTTTCAATGCCATGCTCCTCATTGCCATAGACAAGATCATCAATTCCCGGGACAAACGAGCCAAAGGAACGATTGGCAAGCAAAGAGAGCATAAATGGAATCTTTATTTTTAAAATATATGGGTCTTGGCCATCTCCAGGCTGTTTATCACTGCGTAAAATTCCTGCAGCCACTATGCCGGCATTGGTTTCTCCTTTATATAATCCTTCAATGGCAGCAAGTTTCATGGGTTGCTTTTGAGCAACTTCATAGGCTGCTTCATCTCCGGTAAACCCGACATAGACAGAAGCAATTAAGCCAAACACAGAAGCTACAAGAATTGATTTTTTTGCCATCTGGATATGCCTTCCTTTTATAAGGAACCAGCTTGAAACAGTAAGTACAAATAAGGATGCCATTACAAAACCTGAACTTGAAGTGTGGGTAAATTTGGAAACTGCCACCGGGTTAAAGACAACTTCAAAGAAGTTCTGCATTTCAAATCGTGCTGTCTCAGGATTAAAAGCCATGCCAACCGGGTTTTGCATCCAGGCATTGGCAACAAGAATCCATACTGCTGAAAGATTAGAACCTATTGCTACCATCCATGTGGAAAAAAGATGGAATCTTTTTGAAACTCTGTTCCAGCCAAAAAACATGACAGCAAAAAAGGTAGCTTCAAGGAAAAAAGCAAAAATTCCTTCAATTGCAAGAGGAGCACCAAAAATATCGCCTACTATCCAGGAATAATTTGACCAGTTTGTTCCAAATTGAAATTCAAGAATGATTCCAGTTGCAACACCAATGGCAAAGTTGATTCCAAACAGAGTCATCCAGAATTTTGTAATATTTCGCCACTCTTTATTCCCTGTACGTACATAAATAGTCTCAAAAAAGGCACATAAAAAAGAGAGCCCCAGGGTTAATGGTACAAAAATCCAGTGATACAGGGCAGTAAAAGCAAATTGTGCCCTTGCCCAGTTTACCACACTTAAATCAATATCAAGCATTTGTTATTTTTCCTCCTATTAAATGATAATTGTATTTTATTCAAAAGATCCTTCCTGTGTGTTTAAAGAAGCATTCTTTGTGATTTGTTCAAGAACAAATTCAGACCTGTCTTCATTACTTGCAAAATTTGTATTAAGAAAATTGGGAAAGAAAAATAATTTAAGAATAGCAAACATGATAAAAAGTTTTATAAGAATGATTTTCCACAGTTTTTTGCCTACAACCATTCCCTTGAACCCGTCAATATAAAACCTGTATATCTTTGTTAATAAATGGGTTTGATTTGCAGATTTTATAAAATCATTGGTTTCACTGTTTAGGACATTATGTTTCATCGGCACAGACCTTAAGTTCTTTTAATTGAGTTAAAACTTAACTATATGTATATTATTTTTATACGCTCCTAAGAGTAATAGCAAATAATATGCCATGGAAGCCCAGATAAATGAAAAAAATATTAGGTCAGATTTATTAAGCCACTATAGAGGAAATACAGGCTTTAAACAAGGAGGAATGCAAATTGTTGGTCTGGCTTTTTTTATACTTTTATATTTAATCTTGTAAACAAATATGTCTAAAAATTGTGTATCTCACAATACAAATCGAGACAATATTGTCTCAGGTATTCAGTTGGATTTGAGAGGGGGGACACTATTTTTTTTTCTAATTTTATGCATTTGCACATCTATCTCTTTTAATTTTTGGAGTTTATTATTTAGAGTTGCAAAATTTTTCTTTAAAATTTTAAGTTGAGCTTCGCAGGCATTTAATTTGTTTTTTGTCTCAGAGGTATTTGATTTTGCCTGTTCCAGTTTTGCAGTAAGAATGGCTATTTTATTTTTCTGCTGCTTAATATGTGATACCAGTTTTTCTTTTTCATTCTGGATCAGATGTGTTTGTTGGATTGATAGAGCTAAAATCAGGGCGATTTCTTTTTCCCCGGAGGAGAGGTGCAGGTTTGAATAAATCTGCAGCCAATTGTGTGCAGATTTGTAGTTAATATCAGGGTTATGGGGATGAATATTCAGCAGGGCAAGTTTCCATACTGCAGGTTTTAAATAACTTGTATCTCCATATTTTTCATATATAAGGGTATACTCTTTGATGGCATCCACAATGTGTGATGAATCTTGTTTTGACTCAGCCACAGCCATATGATGCCGGGCTTTTAATTCAGCATCAAACATTTGATAGGGTGAGACACAGCCAAAGGTCAGGAACCATGCAAGTACAATGATAAAGCGAAAATTCATAAGTTCCTCATGACAGGGCTTCTTTTTTCGGAGCTGTTATTGGTTTGTTCCCATTTATGGGGAACTCCACTTGAAATGATGAACCTTGATCAGGACTGCTTTCAACATTAATCCTGCCACCATGTCCTTTGACATATGCCTTTACAATAGCCAACCCGACTCCAGATCCATTGCTTTTTATTTTTTTGATATTCCTGGCCTGGTAAAATCGCGTAAATATACTATTAATTTCATCCTGGTCTATACCGATTCCAGAGTCCAGAATTTCCACTTGAACTCCCAAGTCGCAAGGTTCGATATTAACCTTAATCAATCCATGCTCTGGCGTATACTTAACAGCATTACTTATTAAATTACTAATAATAATTGAAACTTTCTCAGCATCCACCATGACATTGGGGGCAGAAACACAATTGAGCTCAATATTAATTTTTTTAGTATCTGCTACTATTTTTGTTTCTTCCACAATTGGTTCAATAATTTTAAAAAGATCAATTGATTCCATGTCATAATGCATGGCACCTGATTCAATTTTTGAAAGATCAAGGTATTGCTGGCTGAAATTTGCCACTTTTTCAATACCATTATTGATGATTTTAAGCATGTTTAGCTTATCCTCTCTTACTGCTTTTGATGCCTTTAAAACATCATGGGCAGACTGCATTGCCTGAAGAGGGTTCTTAAGCTCATGGGAAATCTGCTGCATGGTTTGAGTTCTGAGTTTATTTGTACTATTAATTTTTGCGCTCATGTCATTGATTGCATCTGCAAGCAGGACCATCTCATCATTGGAAGAGACATGAAATTCTTCAAAATTACCTTTTGCTATCTGCTGAGTCCATTTGATCAGGTCTCCTATGGGTCTTGTAATGGTTTGGGTAATAATTAAGGCTGCCATTATTGCAACAAACAAGGTGCCTGCCATGAGTAAGAAAGCAACCTGGACAGACCGGACGGTTATGAACTCAATTTTAGTGATTCCTTTTCTGATCAATGAGTGGTTTCTTGTGATCAGGAGATCAAGGGAGTTAAGAAGTGATTTTATTTTTTGCCGCAGCAGGTTTGGATCAGTGGAGAGATCAAATTGTCTGTTTTGCATCTGTGCTATTATAACATTGTGAGCATGGAGCATATTACTTATTAATGAGTGATCTTCAGTGGAAGATTTTTTATCAAGCAATGTCTTGAAATTGAGATTAACCTGTTTGCCAGTTTCCATAAACAGAGAAAAATAGGTTGCATCCCGTGAAATAAGGTATTTTTTTGCATATCCATTCTCATCCTGGATAAGATCCTGTAATTGCCTTGCAAGTTCCTGGATTCCCACATTTGAGGTAAGGATATGCTTGGCACCTTTTGATACAGTATCTAGTTCAAATAATACATAGGCGCTGGAGATGATCATTATAGTCATAATAGTACCAAATCCAAGCATTATTTTTTTATATACAGTCAGTCTTATCATTACCTCTCTCCACAGAATCAAAGAATATTAAGATATCAGCAGCATAAAAAAGTCAAGCCATTTTAAATCTATTACACAGGCAATGGGTTTTAATAATGCTGCATTTTATTTATTAATGATATTGTATCAAAGGATTGGTTAACAATTTTCAAGGTTCAGGCAGGCAGATGCATGGGAATAATTCATTGTTTAGAAAACCCATTTAACTTAATAAATTAACTTAACAAATTGAATTACTGGAGCTGTATTCCATATTTTTTTATGCGTTTCCACACTGTGACACGGCTGACTTTAAGAATTTTGGCAGCTTGAGTTTGATTCCCATCGACTTGTTGCAGCGCATCAATAAGTTTTTCTTTTTCAGTAAAGCCAAGATTGACTGTATTATTAAATGCAGCATATTTTAGAGGATTAATATCCATAATTTTACATCTTGTAATTTTATCCGGCAGATGTTCAAACCCAATACTTTTACCCCTTACAAGGACAAAGGCATATTCAACAGTGTTTCTTAGCTCCCTGATATTACCAGGCCAGGGATATGAAACCATTAAGCGCATGGCCTCGGGAGTAAATCCTAAAATATTTTTACCTGTTTTTTTTGCAAGAATATTAATAAAATGTTGAATGATCAGGGTGATATCATCTTTGCGCTGGCGTAATGGAGGGCAGGTTAAAGGGAAAACATTGATCCTGAAAAAAAGGTCTTCTCGAAACAGTTTTTCCTCTATTAATTGTTCAAGATTTTTATTTGTTGCTGTAATAATTCTGACATCAATTGGAATGGATTCATTTGTTCCCACGCGCTGAATTATTTTTTCTTCAAGCACCCTGAGAAGTTTAATCTGAACAGACAAAGGGAGATCTCCTATTTCATCAAGAAAAAGAGTTCCTTTGTGCGCAGATTCAAACCTTCCGATTCTATCACTTTCTGCACCTGTGTAAGCACCCTTTACATGACCGAACAATTCACTTTCAAGAATGTTTTCACTCAATGCAGCACAATTTACCTTTATAAAAGGTTTTAAAGCCCTGTTTCCAGTTTCATGGAGCGCCTTGGCCACCATCTCCTTGCCGGTTCCACTTTTACCGAGAATCATTACAGGGGTATCAAGGGATGCCACACTTTCTATGTGCTCATAAAGGTTTTGCATCACCGGGGTTCTTCCAATAATACCATGGAATCCATCATCAATATGATACATCCTTTTTATGGAAGCCAGTTCATTTCTATAGTGAATATTTTCAGAAATATCTTTTAATGTTTCAACTGCACCAATAATTTCATTATTTTCATCAAAAAGCACTGTTGCACTTTTAACCACAGGTATGGTTCTATTCTGCTTATTGGTAATTATACATTTTTTTTCTGTTATAAAACCTTGTGCAAAAAGAGGGCACCACTGTTTCCCTGTGCCATCTCCTATAATTTTACATCCAGTACATTGCAGAATTGCACAGGACTGCCCCTTTAACTCATCTTCTTTGTAGCCTGTAATCAATTGAGCAGTCTGGTTGGCTGCAACAAAGATTCCTCGATCATCAACAATAATAATGCCGTCCTGAACTAATTCAATAATGTGACGCCACTGTTTTCCTAAATCCATTTCAACTCCATAGTTAAATTAACACTGTTAACATGGCATATTAACACATTGTTAACTTTTTTTCGATAAAAACATTTTACTTTAATCATAAAAACAATTATACTGTTGGAATTGTATCTGAATTCAGACAGTTATATTTTGATCCATAAATACTTGAAAATCTGGCACAATCATTGCTCTAAACAGATTCGATTTATATTTTAAAATAAAGTATATGAATTACAAGTTCATATATTTAAGTTTGTATTAATAATTTAACCTTATAGATAAGAGCAAAGGAGAACAAATGAAAACAAACAGAGTTAAGTTTTTGATCTTAGCCTTGATCGCAGGGCTTGTACTGTTAACAGGATGTACGGCAACACAAACTGCCAAAGTCCAGAAAGCAAAACCGGCATGGGTATTCCATGACATTGTGGATGCTGAGTTTGTAAAAGCAAACTGGGCAATGCGAATGCCAGCAAATATGATGCTTGTTGATTCCAGACCTTATAAAGGAAAATATGCTAAAGGTCATATTCCAGGAGCAGTCAGCATGCCTTTTTCAGCATTTGATAAAAACATTAATCTTTTGCCAAAGAACAAAGATGATCTCCTGATTTTTTATTGCCAGGGCCCCACCTGAAAGATGAGTCACAAAGCTGCCTGGAAGGCAGCAAAACTTGGCTATACCAATGTAAAAGTTTACACAGCAGGATATCCTGACTGGATCAAACAAAAAGGTAATTATGGTTCTGTAAGTGTTGAATTTGTAGCAGCACAGATTGCTGGCAACAAGGCAATACTTGTTGATGCAAGACCAAATAAGGCAAAATTTGTCAAAGGTAGTATTCCCACAGCAATTAACATTCCTTTTACACAATTTGAAAAATTAAGCGGCAAACTGCCAAGGGATCTTAATACGCCACTTATTGCCTATTGCGAAGGAATGAAGTGAACGCTGAGTCATAAAACTGCCCGTGAGGCAATAAAACTCGGTTATACAAATGTAACAATTTTCGCCAATGGATATCCAGCATGGAAAAAAGCATACGGCGGAGGCAAAGAGGCTGTAACGGTTACAGCTGGCGCATCTGAAGGCACTATTGATCTTAAGAAATTTCAGGATATCATTGCCAAAAATCCAGGGTCTATCATGCTTGTTGATGTAAGAGATACTGATGAATTTGCAGAAGGATCATTTAAAACTGCGGTAAATATTCCAGTTGATGCTCTTGAAGCAAAAATCAAGGGTTTCCCCACTGACAAACCAATTATATATTTCTGCGCAACCGGCGCAAGAAGCGGAGAAGCTTTTTACATGACACAGGATGTAAGAGAATCCTTAAAAAATGTCTTTTATGTGGATGCTGAAATTGAGTTTAAAGGTGATGGAAAATTTGAGATCAAAAAACCAAAATAAATAATATTTGAAACATATTTAAGATATGAGCCGTGAAGAAAAAATTGCCAATCTTGTTTTCTTCATGACTCATAATATTGCAATATAATAAGGAGATATACCATGCTTAAAAAAAGTTTTATTACTTTAATCGCACTGATGTTTACACTTGTATCAATATCCATGGTTTTTGCCTCTTCTGTAGAAGGCGGACCAGACGGTAATAAAGCAAAAGGCAAATACACATATAGAAAAGTATGTAAAGCCTGTTTTGCTGCCGGTGATACAGACTCTAAGAAGCCAAAGATAAGCCCTGCTGATCACTCAATGGCAGAGTGGAAAGCAATTTTTGAAGGCAAAAACTATACAGAATTTGGTTGTAAAGCTCACTGGGACAAACTTTCTGAGAAAAATATCAATGATATTTATACATATTTCTATAATTATGCCTCAGATTCACCAACACCGGCTAAATGTCAATAAAAAACAGCAAAAGGGGCTTTTACGCCCCTTTTTTTGTTAAGGTAACGATAATTAACTTATGGAGATACCTATGAAACCACGGTGTTTTTTAAAATACTGTATTGCCGTCATTATGGCGACAGCTTTATTTTGTTCTTTTCAATCTGCTTTTGCATCTACTCCTGAAAGTGACAATGAAGCCCCTGGGCGGGAACTTGCAAAACAGGCAGTCAAAGGAACTTCAAGATGGACTACAACAGACCATGCTCACCATGAAGTTTTAAAACAAAATTTCACAACAGGGGAAGAGATCACAAAAGCCTGCCTTTCCTGCCATTCAAGTGCTGCCACCCAATTCCATAAAACCATTCACTGGACATGGCTTGCTGAAGGAGATGAAAAAGGTAAAACATATGGCAAAGCTGGAGATTCAGTTAATACCTTTTGCCTTTCGGGCAACAAAATGGAAGACAAGGGCTGCCTGAAATGCCATCCTGGATGGAATAAAAAAGGTACAGAAGGTGAAGTAAACTGTTTGCAATGCCATAACAGTTCAGGTTTTAATTTCATCGAAGCTTTTAGTGATATGAAATCCTTTGAGGGTGATGATGACCCTGATACCAAAGAGATGATTACAGATATCCAGATGGAAATTAAAGATGCTGTTGCAAGTGTAGCTTTTCCCAGCAGGGCAAATTGCGGACATTGTCATTTTAACGGCGGTGGCGGCGATGGTGTAAAGCATGGAGATCTTGACACATCAATGACTAATCCAAACAAGATGCTTGATGTGCACATGGGAACAGATGGTCAGAATTTTTCATGTACCAGATGCCATACAACAGTTGATCACAATATTGCAGGTCGTATTTATACAAACCCTGCTGTGTCAAAAAGGAAAAGCCTTATTGATGATGACATGGCTCCGAAGATTACCTGTGTCTCATGTCACAGTGCTGCTCCCCACAAAAATGATACAAAAATGAATGATCATACAGATGTGGTTTCATGTCAGGCATGTCATATTCCCACTTATGCAAGGGTACTTCCTACCCAAATGAGTTGGGACTGGACAACAGCAGGAAAACTTAAAGACGGCAAACCCTATCATGAGGACGGTCCCTTGGGAAGACCGATTTATAAATCCATTAAAGGCAGCTTTACATGGGATAAAAATGTAGTACCAGAATATATGTGGTTTAATGGTTCTTTAAATAGTGCCACTGTAAAAGATATCATTGATCCTAGCCAGGTTGTAAAAGTCAGCTGCCCTGTGGGAGCAGAATCTGAGCTTCCTGCACTTATATACCCCTTTAAAGTTCACAAGGGAATACAGCCCTACGATAAAATTAATAAAACCCTTGCAGCACCCATGCTTTCAGGGAAAAACGGATACTGGACAACCTTTGACATGAATGATGCCATTAAAGTAGGGCATAAAGCTCTTGGAATTCCATATTCAGGCGAGTTTGATTATGTGGAAACAGTTTATGCTTTCCCCATCACCCATATGGTTGCACCAAAAGAGAATGTAGTAGATTGTATTGAATGCCATACCAGAAAAGATGGACGAATGGCAAAAATCAGCGGAGTTTTCATTCCTGGAAGGGACCATTCCACTTTAATTAATACCATTGGATTGTTGGCAATATTTGGAACCTTAGGGGTAATAAGTCTCCATGCCGTAGTAAGAATTGTAACTGGTAAAAATGGTAAAAAGGAGGCATAATCAATGAGTCAGCAAATGGTTAAAACATATTTATTTACGCGATATGAAAGGTTCTGGCACTGGGGGCAGATGGTGTTAATTTTTATCCTCCTGCTCACAGGTTTTGAAGTGAACGGTTTTTATTCCCTGTTTGGTTTTGAAACTGCCGTTAATATTCATAATTATACAGGATTAACATGGCTGGTTGCTTTTCTTGTCTTTGTTTTCTGGCTGTTTACAACCGGGGAGTGGCGACAATATATACCTACAACCCAGAAATTGTTTACCGTTGCAATGTTTTATGCCCATGGAATTTTTAAAGGGGAAGCACACCCTTATCCTAAAAAAAAACATGCCAAGCATAATCCACTTCAGAGAATAAGTTATCTTGGTCTTTCTGCAACTCTGCTACCTGTTCAAATGGTTACAGGCTTTTTATACTGGAGCTATAACTCCTGGGAAGCATGGGGACTTAACTTTTTAAATCTACAGGTAATAGCTTTTATACATATAATAGTAGCTTTTGCCATACTTCAGTTTATTATTATTCATG
>CAZYDL010000030.1:15152-17589 GCA_964646305.1 uncultured Desulfobacula sp.
TATGACAACCACGGGTCACACCCCGTTTGCGCATATAAAAACCATGATAACTGGCTGGGAAGATCTTGAAAGCGATGAAGCTGAGGAAATATTGAAGGTTAGAGATTATAAAAATCAGTTGGAGCAGATTCAGAAGATTCTTGCAGCAGATAAATAATAAACGAGCAAGAAAATAGATAGTCACAATAAATTCCGGCACCCTTTTGAGTAATCAGGAGGGTGCCGGAATTTTTTTTAATATAAAAAAACCTGCTTTGACAATTTGACATGATGGCATATGTTAATAGATTAATTTTAATAAAATTGTTTTTAATATTTAAGGATGTTTAACATGAAAAAAGAAACGATACTTGTCGTAGCAATAGTTTGTATTGCAATTGCTGGTGCAGCTTTTTATATGAAGTCAAAACCAAAAAATGTTGCCAATGCCGGCGTGCAACAAAATACCGGTGTGCAACAAAAGGTAGATGTAATAAAAAATAGTGATGCAGTTATTGAACAAAAAGAAAGCTTAACAGCAGCAAAGGATTCAAGTATTGACTGGCAAGCTTATAAACAGGGTCTGGAAATTGCAAAAACCCAGAACAAACCAGTGCTTTTATATTTCCATGCTGACTGGTGCAAATATTGTCAAAAATTGAAAAAAGTAACATTTGCAGACAAAGCTGTCTTAAATTACCTGAGTGAAAATTTTATCAGTATTACAATTGATACTGAAAAAGAGAAAGATCTTGCATCGGAGTGGGATATAAAAGGTCTGCCAAACCTGTGGTTTCTTAAGGCAGATAACTCAAAAATTTCTAATCTTCCAGGGTATGTAGGTCCTGAACAATTCTTAAATATTTTAAAGTATATTCGTACAGAAAGTTATGAAAAAATGAGTTTTTCTGACTTTTTAAAAACAGTATAGATATAAACCAAGTATCAGAAAGAGAGGAAAAATGACTTCGAGAATTTCGCGCAGGGCATTTTTAAAGGGTTCCATCACAGCTGTAGGGTCTGTGGCAGCAACCACAACCATTGCAAGGGCAGCTAAGTCTGTAACAAAAGAGACAACAGAGCCTCTGGTAACCCTGATTGATATCAGCAAATGCATAGGATGTGAAGAGTGTGTCTTTGCATGCCAGGAATCAAATGCAGATAAGTATCCAGAACCTGAAAAACCATTTCCTAAAATGTTTCCAAAAAGAGTACCGGTTCAGGACTGGTCTGATAAAAGAGATGTAATAGACCGCTTGACTCCCTATAACTGGCTTTTTATCCAGCATGCCACAGCCACCATTGATGGTGAAGAGACTGAATTGTCAATTCCAAGACGGTGCATGCACTGCGAGAATCCTCCCTGTGTCAAACTTTGCCCCTGGGGTGCATTAAAACAGGAAGATAACGGTCTTTCAAGAATTGATTCTGATCTATGTCTTGGCGGTTCCAAATGTAAAAGTGTCTGTCCATGGGATATCCCTGAAAGACAGACTGGAAGTGGCATATATCTTGATATATTACCTACTCTTGCAGGTAATGGTAATATGCATAAATGCGACAGATGCTATAACAAACTTGAAATTGGAGAGCAACCTGCATGTATTGAAGCATGTCCTGAAGATGTACAGACCATGGGCCCCAAATCTGAGATCTTAAAACAGGCCCATGCCCTTGCCAAAGAGACCAATGGATATATCTATGGTGAACATGAAAATGGTGGAACCACTACTATTTATGTCTCTCCTGTCCCATTTGATCAATTAAATAAAATCATTGAAAAAGGCAAAGGTAAACCCCATTTTAAGAAAGTTGATGATATGATGGCACAGGGAACAAATATTGCCAGAGCCATGCTTATTGCCCCCATTGCAGGTATTGCAGCCGCATTTGGCAAGTTTTACCTTAGCTCAAAGGAGGATAAATAGATGAAAACTCCAGGAACTTTAAGAAAATATATTTATGGTATTACCTTCTTTTTCCTTGTGCTGACAGGCTTTGGACAAATGCCTGTTTACAAGAGATACTATATTTCAGATATTCCAGGACTTGACTGGCTGTCTCAATTTTATGTAACACATATGATGCATTATATTGCTTCTTGTGTATTGATAGCACTTGTTATTTATGTTCTGGTATCATTTATTTTACGGGGCAGAGGCAGGATTACAAGCTCTGGATATCTTAAAATCTTCATAATAGCAGGTTTGATTGTTTCAGGCGCTTTAATGGTGATAAGAAATCTTTCTGGTGTTTTTCTGGGGCATAATCTGATTATTGCCCTCAATCTATTACATCTTGGGCTTTGTATGATGCTGATGGCTGTAAGTTTTTATACTTTGATAACAAAAAAAAGCTGGATAAAATAAAAGATAAAATATGAATGTTATAGTAAAAAAATTATTGAGCCTGTAACATTATTTGTGTAAATCCCTAAATGTCAAGATTAGAGTTAGTA
>CAZYDL010000031.1:0-17098 GCA_964646305.1 uncultured Desulfobacula sp.
AAAATTTTCTGCTATTAAATTTTTTATTCTCTTTGAACTTAAATGATGGTCCAATACCAAATTTGGATAATGGAGGTTATTTATTAATTGGGCGATTTTTTACTAAATTCAGGTCGGTCAACTTCACCAATAATTTGATATTCAATCTGCATTAATTTGTTTTTGACATTACTTAACCCTATGTCGGCAGAATTGCTTCTCGTATGTAGATCTGTGGAGTTAGTGTATAGACACCGCTAATACCTCCTTTGCTATTTTGACCTAACAAGTAGATAACCGGTTGTCCGCATATCTTGCAAATTATTAATAATTAACCGTATATCTTTACAATAACAATCATATCGAACCAGAAAATAGAATCTGAATCAAGAATTTCATATCAATATTTTTAATGTCTGTAAAGAAATATCAGTTATTAAATTGAATATTTATCAAAATGTATATAGAGAAGTGAGTTTAAAATTTTGCTGGCTCTGTCAATGAGAGGCTGGTTGCCTTACGGGAGCATATGGAGCTTTGCTTATAAGCTCTTGATTACCGCAGCGGTTAAGCCGCCATGGTGTTTGAGGGAAGAATGACCGAGTTCAGGGCGGTCAGCGGAGGTGATTTTAGAGCTTGTTGCAATGTCCATCCAGCGGACGTGAGGCAACCAGCCTTTCATTGGTTATGGAAAAAATCTTATAAATAGAGGCAAATATTCAGAATTTTTTCTTATAGGATTTATTGCAGGCATGATAAAAAAATAACAATCTGTTATTTCAGGTGAAATCCTATTGTGTCATAAGCTGTGCCAGCCACATGGTAATGGGTGGATAAAAGCTTATGATCAAAAGATCTATGATCAGTATTCCAAGAAACGGCAGTATACGTCTGCTTATGGCAGTAATGCTGTCATTTGATATGGAAGATGAAACTATTAGGCAGATACCCATTGGCGGTGTAAGCATGCCAATGGACAGATTGGTGACAACTATGACTCCAAGCTGGACCATATCAATGCCAAGGGCCGGTACCATGGCTGTAATCATTGGTACAAGCAAAATAAGTGCAGCTGTTGTTTCAACAAAGGTTCCGGCAATGAGTAAAACCACATTGATCAATAAAAGTAAAATCACAGGGTTGTCAGACATGCCAAGAAGAGTTCCGGCAAGCTGGGCAGGGATATCCTCGATGGCTGCAATCCAGGAGAAGACAGAGGCAGTTGCGATGATGAACATAACAATGGAAGATGTAACAGCACCGTTGAGAAACAGAGGGAAAAGATCTTTTATTTTGATTTTTTTATAGATAAACATTCCAACAATAATTGCATAAACAACTGCAATTGCGGCAGATTCTGTTGCAGTAAAAATACCAAATAAAATTCCTCCAAGAATAATAACAGGGGCTCCCATTGCAAGGATTGATCTTTTAAAGGCAATGGTAATGTTTTTAAAGGAAAATTGTGTTGTTGACAAATAGCCTTTTTGCAGGGAGATAAATGTGGAAACGCAAATTAAAGAGAACCCTATTAAAATACCCGGTAAAATACCTGCAGCAAAAAGCTGACCAATGGATGCACCTGTTAAAAATCCAAATATAATCATGGGAATGGAGGGTGGAATTACAACACCTATGGAACCACCCGATGCCTGGACTGCTGCTGCAAAATCAGATTCATACCCGGATTTTTTCATGGCAGGGATTAAGATTGCTCCAACAGCTGCTGCATCAGCAGCAGCAGAGCCTGAAATGCCGGCAAAAAACATGGCAGAGACAATGGTTACGGCAGCAAGTCCTCCTGGCAGCCAGCCCACAAGGGCATTGGCAAAATCAATAATTCTTTGGCTTATGCCTCCAGCCTCCATTATGGTTCCCGTGAACATGAAAAGAGGTACAGCCATGAGATGAAAGGAGTCTGTACCAGCGAACATGCGCTGTACCACCATCATGAGATCAAAGTCGCCCTGGAAAATAATTGTTGTAACAGAAGCAACTCCAATGGCAATTGCAATGGGTGTATTTATGGCAAAAAGAAATACAAGGGATAGAATCAGGATTTGGGTTGTCATGTGTCTGCCTTTTTTAATTCTTCCAGCAGAACGTTCAGGGCATGGATTGTCAAAATAACACCGCTAATGGGAATAATACTTAAAATAATCCATTTGGGTATCTGGAGAGCAGGAGTTATCTGCATACGTATAAAAAAAGCAAATTTAATCCCGAAAACTATCATGACAATGAATAATGCCATGGAAACAAGATGGGTGATTATAAAGGATATTTTTTGAAATTTTAAAGAAAATTTTGCATAAAAAAAATCAACTCCCGGGTTAAGATTGCGATAATATGCACAGGAAGCACCAAGAAAGGTCAGCCACACAAGCAAAAACCTTGCAAGCTCTTCTGACCAGAACAAAGAGTGGTTTAACACATATCTGAAAAACACTTGAACGGCTACTATTAAAGTCATTGTAAAGCCAAGTCCAAACAGAAAAAATTCCACCCATTTATTGATAAAAAAACTTGTCTTTTTAAGCATAATTCTCTTTATGGAAGGTTAAGGCTGACAAAAGAAAAAACATTTTGGATTTATCAGCCCCTTGAAAAATTGAATTTTATTTAACAGCATTCATGATTTTTAACAGCAGGTCCTTAACCCTTGGATCATTATAAATATCCATATTCTTTAGATCAGCTACCTTTGCACGGAATGCATCAATATCAGGGTCTTCAACAACCTGCATGCCTTTCATTTTTAACATCTCAAGGCGGGCGGCATTTTTTGATCTATTATCCTGCCTTTGAAACACAGCTGCTTCATACATGGCTTTCTGGATCATGTCCTGATCCTTTTTATCAAGAGTTTTCCACCATTTCAGAGAGGCAATATCCATGTGATAGGAATAAACATGGCGGGAGAGAGTCATATATTTTTGAATTTCATAAAATTTATATACTTCCATGACCCATAAAGGGTTTTCCTGGCCGTCAATGACTTTTTGTTCAAGTTCAGTATAAATGGGCCATGGCATTGGTGTTGGATTAGCTCCAAGCGCCTGCCATATCGCTTTGTGAATGGCAGAGGCCATAACTCTTATTTTCAGCCCTTTGATATCATCAGGGCTTTTTACAGCATGTTTGGAATTTGTAAGATTTCTAAAACCATTTTCAGAAAAACTCAATCCTTTAAAGCCTGAACTTTCAAGGCTTTTAAGGATCTGCGCCCCCAGGGGGCCATCAAGTATTTTATCTGCCTGGGCACTATTTTTAAAAATAAAAGGATAATTTATAACCCTTGCAATTGGATCAAAGGTGTCAAAGGGGCCGCCTGTAACAATTGCCATCTGTATGGTATTCATTTGAACCTGTTGAAGGATCTGGGTTTCATTGCCAAGGGAAGCCGAGTGATAGATTTTTACTTGAAATTCATTGTTTGAACGCTGTTCAAGCAAGCTTTTGAATTTTTCAGCAGCAATGTTCTGGGCGCTTCCTGGCTTTGTTACAACACCAAGTTTAATCTTGGTTGCAGCCAGGGCATTGCAGTAAAAAAACAGAAAGAAAGTGGTCAACAATAAAACAGAATATCTTTTCATGGGGATCCTCCAATGTATAAGATAGATTAAAGATTAAAATATGAGTCTGTTTGTGTTATAAGAGCAAAGTTTATAAAAAATCAATGACTATTTGATATTTATATGAAAGAACAGGCTAACTGCTTTGATTCTTATAAATTTTATTGTGTAATGGACAATCAGATCTGCCACATGGCAGTTATTGAAAACAAAGCAGAATTTGTAGAATATAAGGGTTTTTAAAATGGGAAAATATAATATTGCAATTAATGGCTATGGCAGAATAGGACGGTGTGTGCTGCGGGCATTGTATGAATCCAAAAGTTTTTACGGAAAATTTAACCTTATTGCCATTAATGAAATTGCTGACATGGAAACTATTTACCATGTGACAAAGTTTGACTCCACCCATGGCAGGTTCCCCCTGCCTGTTAAAAATGGTCACAATACCCTGAAGATTGGAAATGATCAGATCAAGGTATTCCATGAGCAGAATATTGATAAGCTTCCCTGGGAAAAACTTGGTATTGACATTGTTCTTGAATGTACTGGATTTTATAATGACAGGCAGGCTGCAATGCAGCATTTGAAATCAGGGGCAAAAAAGGTGATCTTTTCCAGCCCGGCAGCAGATGAGATGGATGCCACCATTGTATATGGTGTTAATCATCAAACACTGAAAAAAGAACATTTGATAATTTCCAATGCTTCATGCACAACCAATTGTGTTATCCCGGTTCTTCATGTAATAGATCAAACCCTTGGCATCAAAAGCGGTTCCATCACAACCATTCACTCTGCCATGAATGATCAGCCAGTGATTGATGCCTATAATTCTGATTTAAGGAAAACCCGTTCTGCCCTGCAATCCATTATTCCAGTGAGCACAGAGCTTGAAAAAGGTATCACCAGAATTTTACCTTCCATGGCAGATAAATTTGAATCACTTGCAATCAGGGTTCCCACCATAAATGTATCCATAATGGATATTACTCTTGTGGTAAAAACAGATACTAATGTACAAAAAGTTAATGCCATGCTGACACATGCCTCGAAAAATGAATTAAACAATATAATGGGTGTGACAGATGAAAACCTGGTTTCATGTGATTTTAACCATGATGACCGCTCTTCCATAGTTGATCTTCACCAGACCCGTGTGAGCAAAAATCATCTTGTAAAAATCCAGGCATGGTTTGATAATGAGTGGGGATATTCAAATAGAATGCTTGATACTGCCCTTGCAGCTTTAGATGCCAAATAATATCTCTTATCAGTAATGTGAATTTTTCCCTTGCAAAAGCCAGACAATGATTACTTCATGGTTGTGCCATGGACAGGTCTGGAAGGGCTCTCAAAATTATTTTTAGACAGAACAGGTGTAAAACCCAGGTGCTTTACAGACGCTGGATGATATATAAAAAGGTTGGGAATCTGGATTTTGCTTTAAGCTTATAAAAATCATAGAGGACTTCCCTTGATGGACTGCCGAATTTTAAGGGGGAGAGGTAAACACATCCCTTTGGGTGATTTCTGCTGGTACTTTCCCGTATGAGAGCCATTAAAGCTTCATAGTGGGCATCTGGAAGGCTGTCATCCATGACAAAATTACAGGTGATTTCTATGTTGGCATAGGCATTGTTGATGTCCTGGATTTTTTTAAATGCCTTGCCAACCATCTCTTTGGTTATTGGTTTGCCTATCAGGTCTAAGGTTGCCTGGTCATAGGATTCAAGCCCAATATTGATAAAGGTTTGAAAGTTAAGCTGGTTAAGCCTTGTGAAAAATGTTTTACTCCTGTTTAAAAAAGAGTCAACACTGCCAAATATAAACAAGTAGCTGCCTGCCATATACGATGTCTTTAAATTCAATGAATGATAAGCTTTCTGCATGGTTTCAAGTAAAAGGTCTTCAGGAGCATTTAAAGCATCATGCTCTCCAATGAACAAGGCATTAAAATTGATGATATCATTATTGAAAACCAGCTTTAACTGCTCAATCTGATTGTCAATGTCATGCTGGGATCGCACCATGAATTTTTTATGGTTTTTTATTTTGCAGAACCTGCATTTATAAAGACAGCCATCGGAAATATTTAAGGGAATAATATTATAATCAACATGTCTTGCATCCGGGGGCATAACACTCACACGTGATCCTGTGATACTAAATAGCTTTTTAGCTTTTTTTTGCAATTTCCCCGGGGTCTGCTGCTGTATTGCTTTTAGCCATGGCAAAAAATCATCTGGTATGTCTTTGTATGGCAATTGCAATAAAGTTTCATGCCATTTTTTGACAATATGGTCTATGGGTTCTTCATTAAATGGTTTACCCCCAAGAAGAGAGTTTGTCTGGTACATCAAATTGGGAAGATAATACTCTCCAATGGCTTCAAAAACCCCTGAATAACCTCCGGTGGAATAATAGATCCAGTCATTTCCAATGGATCGTTTGAGCCATTCTGACGGGTTTCGCCAGGTGCTGTTTTTAGATTTTGCATGTTTAATTTCATGGTTTAGATTAAATTCAAAAATATGGTCACTGGTTTCAAGTTTTGAAAAAATACCGTATTTTGCAGGGTAACTTACCTTTGAATACTCTTTTTCTCCATGGATATTCAACTCAATTGAAATAGTGTTATTTTTAAATTTCATTATTTGGGAAAAATTGTTAATTAAGATCCTTGATGCGATGAACTTCGCATACCTGCTCCATTGATTTTCAGTTTTTGCTTTGAGCCAGATTCTGATTGACTTTCCATAATCAAATGATATATCAAAATACATAAAAAAAGGAAAGAATAACTTAATATATGGAGTGGTGTTTTTTTTAAAGCAAAAAAATCCATACAAAAATTAAAAGGAGAATGACGGTATGAGAAAGAACCACAAACTGATTTGGACAATTGTAAGTATGTTTGTCTTTTTCTGCATCCATGTATCATTGCTTAGCGCGGAAAATGGTTCACCCGTAAAAATTGTAGAAAATTTTGCAAAAGCTTATTTTATGCTTGATAACTCAATGGCAGAACACCTTAGTAAGGATGCCCTTGTTAATAGTCAATCAGTAAACATGGTAGACCTTTATCTTGAAAAAAAGGGTATTGAAGCAGACAATTGTGGATATAAAATTACTTTTTTGCAGAAAAAAGCAACCAATATGAAAATCAAGGTATTAAATATGGGTGATTCAAGGGCAACAATTGAGTTTGACGCAATCACAATTCGAAGCCTTAATCCGGTTTACAGGGTTATTGGATCTGTTTTAGGTTTGGTTGAGAAGTATAAAGTTCATGATATCATTACCGTGATCAAGGAAAATGGTGAATGGAAAATTGGCCCGGGTGCTTTTGAGATGCCCATTTAATCTTTGTTGATTTTATGTGAATTCTGATTTAAAACACCCAGTCCATGGTAAATATGCAAATGATTGAATAAAATTGTTGAAAAATACTGGGAATGTGCTAATTGATACAGATATTGAATTTGCTTTTGCCATAAAAGCACACAACCGGATGATTCTTTCAGGAGAATTATTCAAAATTAATTAATTTAAAGGTAGATGAAAGGGGTTTATCCATGAAATTTTTAAAAGTACTTGCAGTTTTTATTACCGTTCTTGGCATGGCGACTATAACCATGGCAGGCACACTTGAAGATGTTAAAGCTAAAGGATTTATTCAGGCAGGAGTCAATGGCAGTCTTTTTGGTTTTGGAAAAGCAGATGACAAAGGCGTTTGGAAAGGCCTTGACGTTGATTGTGCCAGAGCAGTCTCTGTTGCAGTTTTTGGAAGTCCTGACAAATTAAAATTCACCCCTCTGACAGCTAAAACAAGGTTTACAGCTTTGCAGTCAGGTGAAATCGATATGCTTTTTAGAAATTGTACCCAGACCTTAAGCCGGGATACAGCGCTTGGTTTAGATTTTGGTGTTGTCAATTACTATGACGGCCAGGGATTTCTTATTGCCAAAAAACTTGGTGTAAAAAGCGCAAAAGAACTTGATGGCGCAACAGTATGTGTTCTTCCAGGAACAACTACTGAACAGAATGTAGCTGATTATTTCAGGACAAATGGTATGAAAATGAATCCAGTTGTTATTGAAAATACTGCTGAACTTGCAAAAGCTTTTTTTGCAGGTCGTTGTGACTGCTTAACATCTGATGCCTCCCAGCTTGCAGGAACCCGCGCTGTGGCTCCAAACCCAGAAGATTACATGATTCTTCCTGAGATCATCTCTGAAGAACCTCTGGCACCTGCTGTAAGACACGGCGATAACAAATGGAAAGACATTGTAAATTATTCAGTTCTTGCTTTAATAAATGCGGAATATCTTGGTATTACATCTAAAAATGTTGATGAGATGCTGAAAAGTGATAATCCAAAAATCAAAAGATTTCTTGGTGTTACACCTGGAATTGGAAAAGCTCTGGGTCTTGATGAAAAATTTGCATATAATATTGTCAAAATGATTGGCAACTATGGCGAAATTTTTGAAAGAAATATTGGTGTAAATACCTCTCTTGGTATAGAAAGAGGACTTAATGCACTCTGGACAGATGGTGGGTTGATGTACTCTCCTCCATTTAAATAATAAATCATTTTGTACTGAAAAGATGGTGCAGTGAAGATTGCACCATCTTTTATGTGAAATTCTTTGCCAACTAAAAATCTGTTCATATTTGCTTGTGGGCAAACTCTGGTTTTAAAATTAGGATGGCTGTGGCAGTTATTGAAAATAGTGATAAAATATAATGAGTAAAGCTATAAATAATAATACTGAAAATATATCATTCTGGTATGATCCTGATAAACGCTCGGTCATGTATCAGATTGGAGCGACATGTCTGTTTGTTTTTGTTGCATGGTATCTTGTTTCCAATACAATGGCCAATCTGGAAAAACAATCCATTGCAACAGGGTTTGGGTTCTTAAATACTGAAGCTGCTTTTGAGATAGGAGAATCCATAATTGAGTATTCAGCAGCTGACAGATATATGAGAGCCCTTTGGGTTGGGTTTTTAAATACCCTGCTTGTCTCATTTATCGGAATTGTTTTAACTGTTATTCTTGGAGCTTTTTTAGGGGTAGCCAGGTTATCAAAGAACTGGCTTATTAATAAATGTGCAGCCGGTTATATTGAATTGTTTCAAGATATACCAATTTTATTACAGCTTTTTTTCTGGTATGCTTTTTTCTATGAAATGCTGCCTTCCCCCGGAGAAGCCATAAGTCCATTTGCTGGTCTATTTTTATGCAATAGAGGTTTGATTTTTGGAATTCCACAGGCACATCCTGTTTATAAATATATGGCAATTGCTGTAATAGTGGCTGTAATTATTCTCTTTTTTATAAACAAATGGGCTAAAAAAAGACAAGATTTAACTGGAAAAGTATTCCCTTTTTTTTATACTGCCATGGCTTTAATAATCGGGCTGCCTTTTGTCTGCTGGTTAATTGGCGGAGCTCCAACCCAGTTGAGTGTTCCTGTATTAAAAGGATTTAATTTTCAAGGCGGCATGTCAATCAGTCCTGAATTTACAGCTTTACTTCTCGGACTTGTTTTATATACAGCAGCCTTTGTTGCAGAAGTTGTAAGGGCAGGAATTCAGTCAGTCAACAAAGGTCAGACTGAAGCTGCAATGGCAGTCGGTTTAAAATCGGGTCAGGTATTAAATTTAATAATTCTGCCCCAGGCATTAAGAGTTATTATTCCTCCCTTAACAAGTCAGATGCTTAATTTAACAAAAAACTCTTCCCTTGCAGTAGCCATTGGATATCCAGATTTTGTCTCTGTTGCAGGAACAGCTATCAATCAGACAGGACAGGCAATTGAAGGAGTTATGCTCATCATGATTGTCTATCTGATCTTCAGCCTGTCAACATCTGTATTCATGAACTGGTATAATAAAAAAATGGCAATAGTCGAAAGGTAATAATTTAAAAATTATTTTATGGAAGCAAATAAAGAGATAATAAAACCTCCCATTTCCAATGTCGGTGTTATTGGATGGATAAGAGAGAATCTGTTTTCCAGCCCTTTAAATACTATTTTGACGATTATTATTGCCAGTATTTTATGGTTTTCAGTTATTCCTTTTATACAATGGGCTTTTATTGACAGCTGCTGGCTGCCTGATGCTGATTGTAAAGGAAGCAACGGAGCCTGCTGGTCAGTCATTACAAGCAATTATAAAGTTATTCTTTTTGGATTTTACCCCCAGAATATTTTGTGGCGCCCCATAACTGCTATTATCTTGCTGGTATCTCTGCTTATTATAAGTCGAAATAGAAATTGGTGGAATGCTATTCTTGGATATTCCTGGCTTGCCGGCCTGATTATCATGGGAGTTTTACTAAAGGGCGGTATCTTCGGGCTTGAAGCCGTTGATATTGAAAAATGGGGCGGAATAATCCTGACTCTGCTTTTGTCTGTTTTTGGTTTAACTGCAGCATATCCTCTGGGTATCTTACTGGCTCTTGGGCGGCAGTCAGAAATGCCTGTTATTAAAACATTCTGTGTCTTTTATATTGAACTTATACGTGGTGTTCCTCTAATCAGTTTGCTGTTTATGTCTTCTGTGGTTTTTCCACTATTTTTACCTGAAGGTGTGTCTATCAATGCGATTCTAAGAGCCCAGGTTGCAATTATCATGTTTACAGCAGCATATATTGCAGAGGTTGTGCGGGGCGGCTTACAGGGAATGAATCAAGGCCAGTTTGAAGCTGCTGATTCACTTGGATTGAATTATATCCAGACCATGAGACTGATTATCCTGCCCCAGGCATTAAAAATTGTAATACCTCCTTCTGTCAGTATTTTAATTTCTGCCTTTAAAGATACATCACTTGTCGTTATAATTGGCTTATATGATTTGTTAAAGACAACCCAGTCAACACTGTCAGATCCAAAATGGATGGGATTTTCAGCAGAGGCATATATTTTTATTGCTTTAATTTATTTTGTATGCTGTTTTTTTATGTCTAACTACAGCAGAAAACTGGAAAAAGAGCTTGATACAGGTTTATAATTTTTATTAACATTTTTTTATAAAGCGATTGTTTATGAACAAAGAAGAAAATAAAGATATTGCAGAAGAAAAAACAGTCATTGAAATTATCAATATGCACAAATGGTATGGTGATTTCCATGTTTTAAACAATATTAATCTTAATGTTAAAAAAAGTGAGCGTATTGTTGTCTGCGGTCCTTCAGGTTCTGGCAAGTCAACTTTGATAAGATGCGTCAACAGACTTGAAGAACATCAGAAAGGCAAAATAATTGTTGACGGTATTGAGCTTACCAAAGATCTTAAAAATATTGAAAAAGTAAGATCAGAAGTTGGAATGGTTTTTCAGCATTTTAATCTGTTTCCACACCTGACAATTGTTGAAAATTTAACTATTGGTCCAATTTGGGTTAGAAAAACGCCTAAAAAAGAAGCTGAAGAGATAGCAATGTATTATCTTGAAAAGGTTCAGATTGCAGAACAGGCAGCAAAATTTCCTGGACAATTATCAGGTGGGCAGCAGCAGAGAGTAGCAATAGCAAGAAGTCTTTGCATGAAACCCAATATCATGCTTTTTGATGAAGCAACCTCGGCGCTTGATCCTGAAATGGTCAAAGAGGTCCTTGATGTTATGATAAGCCTTGCAAAGGATGGAATGACAATGATTGTTGTAACCCATGAGATGGGTTTTGCAAAAAGTGTTGCCCACAGGGTTCTTTTCATGGATGAAGGAGCTATTGTTGAAGAGAATGAACCCAATGAGTTTTTTGATAATCCCCAAAATGACAGAACTAAATTATTTTTAAGCCAGATTCTGCATTGATTTTACCTGGATTTTGTATGGTTAATAACAAGTAGTTTGATTAAATATCATCACATCTATCTTTAAAATTCAATATCTGTAAATTTAATGAGACCTTTGAATAATGTGTCCAGCGATTTTGACACAAATGTATATGATTTTGACATTTTTTGTTAAATCAATAAGGGTGGCAGTCTGGGAAAAGCAAGTTATTCATTGAGATTCGGTTTTTACGGGTGTTTTTGAATCCATGGAACATTTTTTGCATCATTTTATTTTATATTTTTTGTGTCGATTGATTATTTAATAAAAGATATTTATAGATGAAAATAGTAAAAGGCGATTTAATTGAGTTAACACTTGCCGGGCATTTTGATGTTATCATCCATGGCTGTAATAGTTTTTGTACCATGGGAGCTGGAATTGCAAAATTGATCAGGGAAAATTTTCCCGAAGCTTTTAAAGCTGATTTGAAAACAGGCAGGGCAGATCAAAACAAACTCGGCACATATTCCCTGGCAAAGATTGAAAAAAATGGTAAAAATTTCATGGTAATTAATGCATATACTCAATATGATTATGCTGGACATGGTGTATTGGTTGATTATAAAGCTGTGAAAAATATTTTTTTTTCCATAAAAAACGATTTTACCGGTAAAAGAATTGGATATCCAAAAATTGGTGCCGGCCTTGCAAAAGGAGACTGGAGTATAATCTCAAAAATTATTGATAAAGAGTTAAATGGTGAAGATCACACTCTTGTGGAATATGGTTAAATTTAAAAATCTTAAAAAGGCAGATAAATGATTAGAGCAGGAATCGCAGGAGCCACAGGATATGCTGGTATTGAACTGGTGAAGCTTATATCCAACCATCCTGAACTTAGATTAAGCGCTGTTACTTCAAACAGCTATAAAGGAAAATCTTTGACAGATGTTTTTCCTTCCATGCGTGGATTTAAAAGCCTTGTTTGTGAAGAGTTAAATATTAAAGCATTGTCAAAAAAACTTGATGTTATCTTTCTTGCTCTGCCACATAAAATCTCCATGCAATATGTTCCTCAACTACTTGATCATAAAATTAAGGTCATTGATCTGTCTGCGGATTTTCGGTTTTCCGATCCTGCAATCTATGAATCTGTATATCAAGAACACACATCAAAATCTCTTTTGGAAGAGAGTGTGTATGGGCTTTGCGAAATATATAAAGACAAGATCAAAAAAGCCAATTTAATTGGAAATCCAGGCTGTTATCCCACAAGCATTCTATTGCCTTTGATTCCTCTGCTAAAAGAAAAAATAATCAGCTCAGATAATATTATTTGTGACTCTAAATCTGGTGTGAGTGGGGCAGGGCGGTCTTTATCCCTTGCCACACATTATTGTGAAACCAATGAGTCCTTTTTTCCATATAAAGTTGGGAATCATAGACATACTCCTGAGATAAATGAAAAATTAACCACACATTCAGAACAAAAAACAGATATTGTGTTTGTTCCACATCTATTACCGCTCACAAGGGGAATGTTATCAACTATTTATGTTAAAACAATTAATGATACAAATGAGGACACAATCAGGGAAATATATGATTCTTATTATGGGGATAAACCTTTTGTGAGAATACTTGACAGGGGCATGTATCCAGCGATTTCCCATGTTAAAGGTACAAATTGCTGTGATATCGGTATCCATTGTGACTATGATAGCGGGCGGGTGATCATTGTATCTGCAATTGATAACCTTATTAAAGGTGCTGCAGGTCAGGCAGTGCAAAATATGAATTTAATCTTTGATTTCCCCGAAGAAACAGGTTTGAATTTTGTTCAAACCCCTTTGTAGCAAAGATTGTGCTTGACATATCAAGAAATTATAACTAAATAGAAGTATTACTAAGAAGGGTTATGATGAAAAAAAGAATAAAAATATGGTTTCATTCAGGCTCCACTTCCGATATCAGGGAGATTACCATTCATAAATCCGTACTGGGGACTGCTGCTCTTTTCCTCATTGCTGTAATCGCTGGAGCTTCCTATATTGGGTATGACTATTACCGCCTTAAAAATATTTCATTTAATAATATAACTTTAAATGAAACAGTAAATAAACAGAATAGTGAAATCACAAGCCAGAGAAGCCAAATCCAAAGTTTTGCAGGCAAAATTGAAATTTTGAAAAGCAGAGTGGGTAAACTTTCAAAATTTGAGGATAAAGTAAGACTCATAGCAGACATCAAACAAACAAGCGGTTCAAGCGGCTTGATCGGTATCGGCGGCATTCCACAGGATGAGCTTGACTTGGATATTCCCCTTGAAGAAAAACATAATACTCTTATACGTGAAATGCATGAGCAGGTTGACCAGATTGACCATGCAGCCAAAGTCCAGGCACTTGATTTTACCAATTTGATAGAAAAACTTGAGCAAAAAAGGAATCTTCTTGCATCAACACCTTCCATCAGGCCTGTTGATGGATGGATTACCTCCAAGTTTGGATATCGAACCTCTCCTTTCACCGGACAAAGAGAATTCCATGCTGGTTTGGATATTGCCAATAAAACAGGAACAAAACTGATTGCAACTGCAAATGGCAGGATTTCCTATTCTGCCAGGAAAATGTACATAGGTAACTTGATTATCATTGATCATGGATTTGGCCGTGTTACCAAATATGGGCATCTGCAAAAAATTCTTGTTAAAAAGGGCCAGAAAGTGAAAAGGGGTGATGTTATCGGCCTTATCGGTAATACAGGAAGAAGTACAGGCCCCCATGTACATTATGAAGTCCGCATTAATGGAACTCCTGTTAATCCATTAAAATACATCTTAAATTAAGATTTACTCATTTTTCATACAGCGTTTCAAAATTTAATTAAGTTTAAAACTACTTTCATGTATATTCCAGGTTTTAAATTATCTGCATATGCATTCTTTATATTATGCTCCTTATATATGGGCAGATCTTCATTCAAATATATATTATTTTACCATTTCCATAAAAGAATAAAAATTTTTGTTTAATTCTGTAAATTAGTGCCTATGTTATTTGGGCATTATAGGATTTGTAATTTTGGAAAGCCAGTGTACTTTTTTTTAAATTTCTTATTTTTTATGGTATGCTATGGTAATTTAAAAAATGAATATATGCTATTACAGTTTTAAGTGGAAAAAGATGTGTCTATAAAAGAACATTATGACAAATTTTCAGATTAAAAATTTAAAATTAAACAACAGGTTGGCCATACATGGGATTTAATATTTTTGAGAAGATTTTTGGATCAAACAATGACAAAATTTTAAAAAAGCTTAACCCAATTGTTGAGCAGATTAATGAACTTGAACCTCAAATGCAGGAGTTGTCAGATGAGCAGATTCCTCAAAAAGTCATGGAATTCAAAGAGAGGATTAAACAGGGCGAAGTCCTTGATGATGTATTGCCATCTGCCTTTGCCCTTGTAAGGGAAGCATCTGTAAGAACCCTTGGGTTACGTCATTTTGATGTGCAGCTCATAGGAGGGCTGGCCCTGCATAATGGATCCATTGCTGAAATGAAGACTGGAGAGGGTAAAACTTTGATGTCAACTCTTCCTGCTTTTTTAAATGCCTTGTCAGGCAAGGGTGTTCACATAGTTACAGTGAATGATTATCTTGCAGAGCGTGATGCCAAATGGATGGCACAAATTTATAATTTTTTAGGGTTAAGAGTTGGAGCCATTCTCCATGATATGGATGATAAGGCAAGGCAGGAAGCCTATGCCTGTGATATAACCTATGGAACAAATAATGAATTCGGGTTTGATTATTTACGGGATAATATGAAGTTTGATCAAGAATCCCTTGCACAGAAAAATTTGAATTTTGCAATTGTTGATGAAGTTGACTCTATTCTCATTGATGAGGCAAGAACCCCTTTGATTATTTCAGGTCCAGGGGAAAAATCCACGCATTTTTATACCCAGGTTAATACCATTATTCCAGCCTTTAAAAACGATATGGATTATACAATTGATGAGGAAGCCAAGAGTGTTTCTTTAACAGAAGATGGAATTGCAAAAGGAGAAGATCTTCTTAGTGTTGATAATCTATATGATCCTGCAAATATTGAAATACTTCACCATTTAAACCAGGGGTTAAAGGCACACACGCTTTTTAAAAAAGATACAGATTATATTGTTAAAAATAACCAGGTGGTTATTGTTGATGAATTTACAGGACGTTTGATGACAGGGCGGCGTTATAGTGAAGGTCTTCACCAGGCACTTGAAGCCAAGGAAAATGTTAAAATTGAAAATGAAAATCAGACACTTGCTTCCATTACATTCCAGAATTTTTTCAGAATGTATGACAAATTGTCAGGAATGACAGGTACTGCTGCAACAGAAGCCCCAGAGTTTAAAAAAATATATGATCTTGATGTCCTTGTTATACCAACCCATGTGGATATGATCCGGAAAGATTTTCCTGATTTAATCTATAAAACAAAAAAAGAAAAATATGAGGCAGCCATAAAAGAGATCATCAGGCTTTCTAAAAAGGGCCAGCCTGTTCTTGTGGGAACTATTTCCATTGATGTTTCAGAAGATATGAGCAGAAAACTCAAAAAAAGAGGCATTAAACATAGTGTTTTAAATGCAAAGCACCATAAGGCAGAGGCTGAAATTGTAGCCAATGCAGGCCAGAAGGGGGCTGTTACCATTTCAACCAATATGGCAGGGCGTGGAACTGATATTGTTCTGGGAGAAGGAGTCAAAGAGCTTGGCGGGCTTCATATTCTCGGAACTTCCCGCCATGAATCAAGGCGGATTGATAATCAGCTTCGAGGTAGATCCGGCAGACAGGGGGATGAAGGAACTTCAAGGTTCTATCTCTCTTTGGAAGATGATCTTTTAAGAATTTTTGGCGGGGATAAGATCCATGCAGTAATGGATAAGCTTGGCATTGAAGAGGGTGAACACATTGAACACTCTTTTATCAGCAGGGCCATTGAAAATGCACAGGCCAAGGTTGAGGGGCACAATTTTGAAATAAGAAAACATCTGCTTGAATATGATGATGTCATGAATCAGCAAAGGGAAGTGATTTATGAGCAGAGGCGCAAAGCATTGCTTGAAAACAATCTGCAACCTGTTGTCATGGAAATGGTTGAGGATTTGGTTTATGACATTGTTGATGAATTCGCCACTGAAAAATCCCCTGTCAAGCTATGGGATTTACAAGGTCTTGAAGCCAGGATCAAAAAGACATTTAATTATGATCCTGATTTTAAAACCACCATTGATGAAAATTACAGCCCGCAGCAGCTAGCCCAAAACCTTTTTGATAAATTAAAAGCAATCTACCGGCAAAAAGAAGATTCCATAGGTTCTGAAATTACAAGGCAGATTGAAAAACATATCATACTTCAAACTGTGGATACCCGCTGGAAAGAGCATCTTTTATCCATGGATCATTTAAAAGAAGGTATAGGTCTTAGGGGATATGCCCAGCAGGACCCTTTGCGGATTTACAGAAAAGAAGGTTTTGATATGTTCCAGGGATTGATGGAGCGGGTAAAAGAAGAGATAGTGGATATTTTATTTAAAATCCAGGTATCTGCCCCATCCCAGGTTGATGAAATGAAAAAACAGGAACAGGAAAGCCTTACTTTTTCCCATTCAGATGGATCAAGCATAAAAAAGCCAGTAAAAAGATCTTCAAAAAAGATAAAAAGAAATGATCCATGCCCGTGTGGCAGTG
>CAZYDL010000032.1:0-17076 GCA_964646305.1 uncultured Desulfobacula sp.
GGCTTCCATATTGATGTGGCAAAAACCTCTGCCTCCATGGGAAACTCTCATTGCATGGTGACCGGGCGGTCGAACCAGGGCAAAACCTGTTTTTACTTCCTTGTTTAAAACAGCATTGGCAATGGCTTTGGCACCGCCTGCACTGATAAGATGGGACTCAGTAGTAACGGTTTTCTCGTCTGGAACACAAAAATGTGCCCTTCTTATATCCTGGTCAGTTACAAGTTCAGGTTTATATTCAATAATCCCATCAATATCAAAAATACCCTCTTCTAGAACCTGATCCTGGGTATATAAAAGTCTCTCTTCCCTTTCAGGGTGGGTGGGGTCAATTGCCCAGTCAAATGCGGGGAAAAATACAAGACCTGTTTTATTTACTGCCTTTAACATTATTACCTCATTAAATTATTATATAACTGCCACGGGCAGCTTTGGTCTTTGGACCTGTCTACCCATCATATCCTCGAGGGCAGAAACTAAACTGGTTTCTGGCCTTGAAGTTAAAGGTTGTGTGCAAAATATAAAAGAGTTATGAAATTATACCTGTTTTTTTATATAAACCTTTTCATAACCTTTGATCAAGCCAGGTTTAATCTGCATTTTTGTCCTGAATATTTTACCCCTTGGTGAAAAATTGCGCACAATATTAAATTGTTGAAATTCAACCACTTCCACTTCATTAAGATTATCTTCATTGGCTCCTGAATTAATAGCTTTTTCTTTTAATAGTGTGTGAGCAGTTTCAATTAATTCGTCTTCACCAAATGTTTTGGAAATAGGTTCGGCAAAATCTTCTTCATGGGCTGTTACAACGCCTTGTTCAGTATCTGCATTTAAAGTGACTTCACAGGTAGTCCTGGCAAGGGCCGCCCCAATGGCATTTGCCACAGATGATTCAGGAACAGCAATGGTTTCAATATTATAGAGTTCTTCTATCTGTTTTGCAAAATATCTGGCAGGCCCCCCAAGCAATAATATTTTTTTGGGCTTGATTTTATACCCTTCAAGAAATTCATGGACCGTATATACCGGTTGAGAGTTAATCTGCTCCATCATTTTAGAGGTTTTTTTCAAAATAATGGAGCAGCATTGTTTGAATATTTTATCAGCAGCTTCAATATCTGTCACACCAAGTTCTTCTGCAATTTTGTGAATGCCTTGCTGTGCGTTGTCATGGTCTCCTTCATCCATTAATCCCAGTACAATCAGAGCATCTGTAGGGGTTGGTTCAGATCCTCCAAAAGCCATGGCAGCTCCTTTACGCTGGGGACCAATGAGAAGCTTTTTGTCTTTTACCCTGACAGCAGAGTCCCCGCCAATGCCCTTTGAGTCTGTTCTAAGAGATCGTATCAGGCTTTTATATTTGCCCCGTTTGATCCCCACGGGTTCAAGCAGAGGTGCTTTATCAACAAGAAAAGCTATGTCAGTGGTTGTGCCGCCAATATCAAGGACAATGGCATCCTGGTTTTCAGGCGCATGGGGGATAGCCCCCATAATGCTTGCAGCAGGCCCTGACAATACTGTCTGGCCTGGAAAATCCATTGAAGCTTCAAGGGACATGGTGCCGCCATCGGCTTTAAGTATCTGAATGGGCACTTTAAGCCCTTTCTCTTCCAGGGAAAGTTTTACTGCATTAAAAAATGATTTATGGAGGGAAAATACAGCAGCATTTAAATGGGTAGTTGCAATTCTTCTGGGAAAATTCAGGTTTCCTGAAACATGATGGCCCAGAAATATTTTTTTAAAATATCTGTTTAACACTCTTTTAATCAGTATTTCATGGCTTGGATTTCTAATGGAAAATTTACTGACAACACCAACATATTCAATGCCGGCAGTTTGCATTTTTTTTGCAATATCTTCAATCTCCATCTCATTAACCCGGGCTTTCTGACTACCCCGATGATTGATGGAACCTGCCACACAATAGTAGTGATCACCTGTTGTAAAGGCTTTGGGATCAATTCCAGGGCCGGCTGATACAATCATTCCAACCGGATTCATATTCTGCTGGACAATTGCATTGGTTGTCAATGTTGTTGAAATGACAACCCGCTTAATCTTGCCTGGATCAATATCCTTTAATAATTTTGTAAAGCCCGAGAGAATTGTGTTGAAAAGATCTTCAGAATCTGTGGATACTTTGATTTTTTTTTCAATACCATTGCGGCTTAACAAAACAGCATCTGTGTGTGTGCCGCCAACATCTATTCCTATTATCATTGCTACCTCTGTGTCTTAAAACACTTTGTTAACTAATTTCACCCTTTGTTGTGGGCAGACTCTGGTGGCAAACCAAATCTGTCCGTGGCAGTTCTTACAACCAATAAAAATTGTTTTCACGCCGCAAAAGTTTGTCAGAAAACCTGCGGCTTGTCAATTAAATTTTCTCTTGGGTATTGGTCGCTTGTTTGCTTTTTCCTTGAATTATCAAGACATTTAATTTATTAAACAATAACAGTGTTTACTTTTATGAATATATTGGGTTTTAAGGAGTTAAATTATGGCAGTAATTAAGTGGGAAAAAAATCAATCCGTGGCTGTTGTTAATATGTGCAATGGAGCTAATAAACAAAATCTTGAGTTTGCAATCCAGATGAATAAATGTTTTGATGAAATCATAGATGATCATGAGATATCTGCAATTGTTCTTACTTCCACAGATGAAAAAAATTTTTCCCAGGGTATTGACGTTGAATGGCTTGGGCAGAAGATGAATGATAAGGATTCTGACAGCATTAAATCCTTTATGTATGGAATGAATACAATTTTTAAAAGAATATTGCTTATGCCCATGCCTGTCATTGCAGCCATTAATGGTCATGCCTTTGGCAATGGTGCCATGCTTGCCTGCACCTGTGATTTCAGGTTCATGACAAAGGATAAGGGTTTCTTCTGTTTCCCGGAGGTGGATATTAATATACCTTTTCTGCCTGGAATGATTGCATTTGTCAGAAAATCTATTCCTGAATATAAGTTTAATGAAATGATTCTGTCTGGTAAGCGTGTGGTTGCCCAGGAACTTGAAGAGAGCCATGTAATTTTAAAAGCATGTGACAACAAAGAACAGCTTGCAAAAGATGCCCTGGCATTTGCCAAAACATTTGCTAAAAAACGACCGATTTTTGGTGAATTGAAAAAAAGGATGCACAAAGAGATTATCAATGTTATGGAAATTGAGGATGTAAAACAGATTGATGCCTTGAATCTGTTTATCCAGGATTGATAAAACGGGGGAATTATACCATGAAGATCACAATAATTACCACTGGCGGGACAATCGATAAAATTTATTTTGACATAAAAAGTGATTATGAGGTTGGAGATTCTCTGGTTAAGGCACTTCTGGAAGAGGCTAATGTTACTGCTGATTACAAAGTTCTGTCCATTTTAAAAAAAGACAGTCTGGATTTGACAGATGCGGATCGCACTCTGATTTGTGATACAATCCAAAGAGATACTGCCTCACATTTTGTTATCACACATGGTACTGATACAATGCGTTCAACAGCAGATATCTTACAAGGGATTTCAGGGAAGGTCATAGTGTTGACAGGCGCCATGCAGCCTGCAAGATCAAGGTCAACAGATGCTATCTTTAACATAGGCTCCGCCCTTACAGCCGTGCAGATTTTAAAGCCCGGAGTGTATATTGCCATGAATGGACGTGTATTTGATGCAGACAGATGTCGTAAAAATCGAAAACTAAATCGTTTTGAAGAGATCTGACGTGGTCAAGTAAAAACGGACACTTTTCTTAAGCTGCTTTTTCTATTTTTCACATCAGTAATAACTGGCTTAAGAATGGTGGCACTTATTTCATCTTTGGATATTTTTCCATGAGTTTAAGCTTCACAGGTTCAGGCACCATGTCACTGATGTCCCCGCCAAATTGTGCTGCCTCTTTAATTATTGATGAGCTTGTAAAAATCCATCGAAGTCCGGTCATTAGAAATACCGACTGGACTTCTTTGTTAAGTTTCCTGTTCATCAATGCCATCTGGAATTCACTTTCAAAATCTGAAATAGCTCTCATGCCTCTGATAATGGCTGCGGCATTTTTCATTTTGGCATAATCCACAAGCAGCCCGCCAAAATAATCCACCTGAATGGCTTTTTTCCCGTTAAAGCATTGCTTTGCCATTTTAACTCGTTCATCCACAGAGAACAACGCTTTCTTAGAGGGGTTATGCAATATTGCAATAATCACCTTGTCAAAAATATCCAGGGCACGTTCTATAATGTCGATATGGCCGTTGGTTAAGGGGTCAAAAGACCCTGGATAAATTGCAATTTTTTCTTTGTGTGCCATTGATCAGCCTTTCTCCTTTTATATTTGAAACAGTCAATTTAAACTTGGCAGCTCCATATTATTTTTCTGGGTAAAGATCATTTAAAACTGCCCGGGGCAGTTATAAATGAAATAATTGTTTTTGAATATTTTTTTTGTCTGTAAATGTCAAGACCTGTATCTTGAATATTAAGTTTTTCTTTATAAAATTGTTCAGTGATAATGATACTGTTTTTTTTCAGATGTCTGAAAAACAGGTCTTTTTTAAAGAGATGCTCAATCAATTTATTTCCATAGGGCGGGTCCATGAAAATAAAATCAAATACCTGGTCATAAAGATTTTTTGGAATGCCCTGTTTGATGATATCACAACAAAAAACCTGGGCATTATGGTCCAGATTGCAAAGTTTCAGGTTTTCATGAATAGTGGTGCAGGAAGAATCCATAAAAGTGGCATGTCTGGCCCCCCGGCTTAATGCCTCTATACCAAGAGCTCCTGTCCCTGCAAAGAGATCAAGCACCCTTGCTTTTTTTATTTGCGGCCCAAGAATATTAAATACAGCTTCTTTGACACGATCTGCTGTGGGGCGGATCGTGGATCCATGAATTTTGACAAGTTTCCTGCCTTTACAATTTCCACTTATGACTCTCATTTACGGATTGGCATACATACAGGATTATAAGGTTGAGGCATATCTGCAATATCTATGAGATCCTGCTCCACCATTATGGAAAGTCTTTCCACAAGATTTTTCAACTCTCTTACATTGCCTGGCCAGTCATAGTCAGTAAGAAGTTGTAAAGCAGCGTCAGACATGCTTTTCTTTTTCTGGGAAGATTGTTTGGATGATTTGTCAAAAAATGTATCCACAAGTATTGGAATATCCTCTTTTCTGTCCCTTAAAGGTGGTACTTGGATAGGTATTACATTAAGCCTGAAATAGAGGTCCTGCCGAAAATTTCCATTCTGGATTTCCTGTTCAAGGTTTTTATTTGATGAAGAGAGAAGCCTCACATCCATGTGAAGGGTTCTTCCTCCGCCAATTCTTTGAAAAGTCTTTGATTCCAGCGCCCTGAGAATTTTTGCCTGGGTCTTGATATTCATATCTCCTATTTCATCAAGAAAAAGTGTTCCCCCGGATGCAAGTTCAAATTTGCCTTGATTCTTTGATCTTGCCTCTTTAAATGCACCTTTTTCATGGCCAAATAATTCACTGTCAAGGGTGTCTTCGGGAATGGCAGCACAATTGATGACAATAAAGGGTTGCTCAGGCCTTAAACTCAATTGTTGTATTGTCCTTGCAACCATCTCTTTTCCGGTGCCGTTTTCGCCTGTAATCAATATGGATGCATCAGTGGGAGCAGCATTCATGACTTCTCCATAAAGTTTTTGAACTGCGGGGCTGGTCCCTGTTATGGAGTTTTTTTCAATACTCTTTTTTCTTAAATAGATATTCTCTTCTTCAAGCTTTCTAAAGTTTAGAGCATTATTGATAGTGACCATGACTTTATCAATGGAGAGAGGTTTTTCAAGGAAATCATAGGCTCCTGATTTGGTGGCATCAACTGCAGATTCAATGGTTCCATGCCCTGTAATTATTACAACAGGAAGATGCGGGGATATTTTTTTAATCTCTTTTAAAGTTTCTATCCCATCCATACCCGGCATCCAGATGTCAAGAAGTACTATGTCAGGGGAGTGGGTTTCAATCTTTTTTAATGCTTCATATCCATTAAAAGCATGCATGACCTCAAACCCATCGTCTGATAAAATACCTTCAAGAGATTCGATAATGCTTATTTCATCATCTACAATTAAAACTGCAGGATACATATTCACTCCTCATAGGTTTAATCTCACCAAACTGCGGCGGAACGTCACTTCTTCCAATTTTATCTTTGAATAGATTAACTATTCTTTAACAGCCTGTTGAGTTTTTAAATTTTTAATGAACAACTCAAATTTCACAATCATGCTGGCAGCTCAATAATGAACTTAGCTCCTTTTGGTTTGTTATCCTGCACTCTTATTACACCATTATGATCAGAAATGATAGAGTGGACAATGGCAAGCCCAAGCCCCATGCCTGATTTTTTGGTTGAGAAATATGGCTCAAATAACCTGGTCTTTTCCTGATCTGATATGCCTTTGCCATTGTCACTGATTTCGATTCTTACAATTTTTAAAATTTCATCAAATGTAATGGTAATTAAAATTAAACCTTTTTTTTTCATGGCATATACAGCATTGTCGATGAGGTTGATAAAGGCCTGCTTCATGTGCTGATGATCAAGTTTTAAAATAGGTAGATTTTTGCCAAATTTATATTTTAATTTCACAGTATCTAAGCTTTCCCGGTATAGAGCAATACTTTCCAGCATAATATTTTCAATTCTGCATTGGGCAATATTGGCATCGGGAAATTTTGCAAAGGCAGAAAACTGGTTTACAAGATTTCTGATCACATCCACATGCTCAACAATGGTATTGGCGCAATTGGTAAAGACCTTGTCATTGATCTGATCACCATATTTGCGTTTCAGGCGTTGGGCTGATAACTTTATGGGGGTTAATGGATTTTTTACTTCATGGGCAATTCTTCTTGCAACCTCTCTCCATGCAGCAATTCGCTGTGCTTTTTCAAGCTGGGTAACATCATCAAAAACAAGTACTGCACCAATGTTTTGATCCAGATCATTTTTTAATAAATTAAAATTGAGTGAAAAGTGTTTTGGAGTTCCTGAAATAGTTACGGAAAGGGGAAACTCAAGAGTTTGATCCCCCTGGGATACCTGGGTGTAAATTTTATTTGCAATCTTCAGGTAATCAGCTTTTAAAATAGTTTTAAAATGTTTATTTAAGATATTATTGGCTTTAATATCCAGCATGGCTTCAGCAGCTTTATTTATGGTTGTAATAATACCTTTGTTGTCTATGGCAATCACACCGGCAGAAATATTTTTTAATACGATTTCAATGTATTGGTTGCTTTTTTCAAGTTCAAGGTTCTGATGCTTGAGCATCTTTCCTGAAAGAGCAATCTGTTTTCTTCCAGTTGCAAGCTGCTCTGTCATGGAATTAAAAGATTTTATAAGGGTCCCGATTTCATCATCTGTATCAAGATCAATTTTGTAATTCAAATCACCATCAGTGACCCGTTGAGTCCCTTCGGCAAATTTCATTAAAGGGATAGTAATGGAGTTTGCCAATTGAAATCCAAACCAGATGGAGCAGAACACAACAAGAAGGGCAACAATTGAAAGTGCTATATAATATGATGTCTGAACTGGTTTTTTGGCAAATTTGAGTTGTTGATACTCTTCTATCCCTTTTAGAATAGTTTTAAGGTTCTGGGATAATTCAGAAGGTACCAGGGTTGTAATGGCTATAAAAGCAGATGCTTTTTCAGGAGCAGAACCAAAGGGTATGGCTGTAATCGTCCTTAAATATTCGCCCTGTTTGATGTTTTGTGAAATTGTGTTGCTTAACGCTCCTTTGGGAATATTGGTTAATTCATTGCTGGTTAAAAGGCCAAAATGTAGATCTGTAAGCTCATTGGCAAGGGAGAGGCTCACACGTTTTGCATCGGTGGTGTAAATTTCCACTGCATGACGGTTAAAAGCCCTCTGTATAACCTGGGTATATCGTGTCAGCTTTTTCTGGTTTTCTTTATCAAGCAGGTTGCGGGATTCGATCTGAAAGGCTGCTCTTTTAGCAAAGAATTCATTTCTCTCTTCAATATATTCATACAGCCTTTGTCCCACAGCCAATGAAGAGTCCAGGGTCTGTTCAACAGTGGCATTAAACCAGAATGATGTGCTTGTAGAGATAAAATGGATGGAAAAAAAGAAAAGAACTGTTGTGGGTAAGAGTGCAAGGACAATAAATGCTGTTATCAGTCGTGTTTTGAGCTTATAACCAAAAATATTATTCTTTTTTTCATAGTATAATTTTGCAAGGTTTCTAAAAACAAGCAAAAGCAAAGCAAGCAGGAGCAATAGATTGGTGTTGATAAGAATAAACATTAATATGGTGCTGGAGAGGGGGAAATCGCTGCCAAAGTTGGTAACCTGGGTTTCAATAAAGGTTAGAATTCCAACGGTAATCAGGATGATGAAAATTAAAAGAAATTCTTTTTTCTTTCTGGATTGTTCATTTGCAGGTTGTTTTGATTCAGCCATATTTATATTTCAGGCAATATTAACATGTCAAAATTTAATAGGTAAAATTAATTAAATACCAATTTGTTTCAAAATCCCAGAAAGAGACAAAAAACAGAACAGTGTGCATTGATAACGGCAAGGTGACTTTATCAAGTTTTGCCTTGATCCTTAATTGGTATTTTTCTCCTTTAACAAGCTGATTTAAAGGCAATATTTTTAGATTATCAATTTGGGTCATCAAAGGTTTTGTTTTTTCCAGTGATTGTACGATCACTGCATCTTTGTTTTTCCAGGGTCTTAAAATTGAAAATTCTTTTTTTAAGGAATTGTATTTTAGCGTGGATTTGATTTCAATGTCTGCTATCTTCTTGTCAAACCAGGACCCTTGTGTCTTATAAAGACTGACATAAAATGAAAACGTTGTTGGAATTCCATTGAGGATTGCCTGGTTTATTTTTGGTGTAAATGCTTTTTTTACATCAAAATATGTTAAAAGATGATCTCTTGTGTTGGTAAGTTTAATATTTTCTATGACAGCATTATCTTTTGCCAATGCCATGGCAGGCAATAAAACACTCAGTGCAATACAAAGTGCTATAATTAATGAAATATTTTTTTTATGGAAGCAAAGATCTCTCATAATCAATACAGCCGTTTATTTTATTGCCGGTCCTGTTTCCCAGGCATCTCGGTTTTGCAAAAGTTTTTTAATGAATAAATGATTCATTGCATGTCCTGATTTGTGTGTGACAATATGACCTTTAATGGGCATGCCAAGAAGCGAAAAATCCCCAAGGCTGTCCAGAAGTTTATGTCTGACAAATTCATCGGGATATCTTAGCCCTTCTTTATTTAATATTCTATCTTTATCAATAACAATGGCATTGTCAAGGCTTCCTCCCTTGGCAAGGGAAAATCTTCTTAAAAGTTCCAGATCTTTAACAAATCCAAATGTTCTTGCTTTGCTGATTTCTTTAGCAAAATTATTTTTGGCCCTGTCAAATATAATTTCCTGCTTTCCTATTAAAGCATGGTCAAAATCAATTTTACAGGTAATTTTAAAAGTTGGTTCCGGGTAGATAATAACTGATTTATCATTGTCTACCACCTCAACTTTTTTTTTAACGATCATAAAGTGCTGCGGGGCTGTCTGTTCCTTAATACCTGCCTCCTGGATGAGTTGCGTAAAAACCCATGCACTTCCATCCATTATGGGTATTTCATAATCATCCACTTCAACAAGAGCATTGTCAATGCCAAGTCCTGCAAAACCTGCCATTAAATGTTCAATAGTTGAGACAATGGCACCATTGGTTCCAAGTACTGTTGCAAGACTTGTATCAACCACCATGTTAAAAATGGCCTGGATATCCTGGGTGCCTGGCAGGTCAACCCTTCTGAATTTTATACCATGGTTTTCAGGTGCAGGTTTTATTGTTAGATGTGTATGTTTCCCTGAATGTACTCCTGTGCCTGAAATAGACACTTTTTGCGCAAGGGTTTTTTGTAGATAGTATTTTGTCATTAATTTTTTAATATCATTTTTATTGTAAATTTATAAATTTAGTTTGCTATATATATCTGATTTTAATACATAAAGCAAATGAGATTTTTTTTAAAAAATGCCAGGATGCTGTAATAAGGAGGCTTTTTGCTTGCAAAGGTTGATTCATGTTCCCTAAAAGGGATTGATGGTTTTATTGTTGAAGTAGAAGTCGATATTGCTTATGGATTACCAGTCTTTAACATTGTAGGCCTGCCCGAAGTCTCTATCAGAGAAAGCAAAGAGAGAGTAAAAACAGCCATAAAAAATTCAGGGTACACTTTCCCCATGGAACGTCTTGTGGTCAATCTTGCTCCTGCTGATATCAAAAAAGAGGGGACAGGTCTTGATCTGCCCATTGCCATTGGGATACTTATTGCCTCAAAAATCATCCCCCCTGATAAAATAAAAAATTATCTTGTTGCAGGAGAGCTCTCCCTTGATGGTAAGATAAAGCCTGTAAAGGCAGTCCTGTCCTATGCATTAACAGCAAAAGAGATGGGATATAAAGGTATAATCATACCCTTTGAGAATGCAGATGAGGCTGCCATGGTAGAAGGGATTGATGTTTTGCCCGTCAAAAGCATCTCCCAGATTGTTGATTTTTTTACCGGCTTTACACATATTGAAATATATAAGATTGGCCTGACAAAACCTTCAGATCCAGGCACCAGGACATATGGAATGGATTTTTCCGAGGTAAAAGGACAGCAGCATGCCAAACGGGCAATGGAAATAGCTGCGGCAGGTTTTCATAATCTTATCATGTCAGGCCCGCCTGGATCAGGTAAAAGCATGCTTGCAAAGCGGCTGTCTACCATTTTGCCGGAATTGACATTTAAAGAAGCCATTGATGTGATAAGAATTTATTCGGTTATGGGCTTGATTGATAATAAAGTCAGCCTTAGTTTGACAAGACCTTTTAGATCTCCCCACCATACAATTTCCCATGCAGGTCTTGTGGGGGGCGGGGCAAAACCCAAACCCGGTGAAATTTCTCTTGCCCACAATGGTGTATTGTTCCTTGATGAGCTTCCTGAGTTTAAAAAACATGTATTGGAGGTTTTAAGGCAGCCCATGGAAGATGGAAAGGTTTCTATTTCAAGAGCCGGCATGAAAGCCACCTATCCATCCCAATTCATGCTGGTGGCTGCCATGAACCCATGTCCGTGTGGATATATGTCTGATCCCACAGGTAAATGTACCTGCACCCATCCCCAGATCCAGAGATATAGATCAAAAATTTCAGGGCCGCTTCTTGACAGGATTGATATTCAGATTGAAGTACCAAAAGTGAAATATAAAGATTTGTCCCATACCTTGCAGAATACAGGCAAAACCAGGGAAGAGACATCTTCTCAAATAAGAAAAAGAGTTCAAGGTGCCAGAAAATTACAAGAGCAGAGATTTATTAAATCAAGTGTATCTAATAATGCAAAAATGCATTCCAGGCATTTAAAATCTTTTTGCTCTCTTGCTGACAACTGTGAAAAAATTATTGAACAGGCAGTTAATGTGCTTGGGTTTTCAGCAAGGGCATGCCATTGTGTTATCAGGGTTGCAAGAACCATAGCAGATCTTGAAAACAGCATTGAAATTCAGCGTCATCACCTTGCCGAAGCTATACAATATCGAAGCTTTGACAGGTAGTTACAGAATACTAATTTTTTCAATTTCGGCGTTGTAAAAATAAATTTAATCCTCGGAATACTTTATGTATGCCTGTGGTTAAATTTATTTTCTGCCTTGAACTTGCAAAAAATTATCTATCCTGTAACAATTTGCCGATGGAGTATTTAAAAATTTTGATTGATTAGACCAAATTGATGGGAAAATAAATTATTATTATGAGACTTGCTGTTATTTCTGATATTCACAGTAATCTTGATGCTTTTACGGCTGTGCTGAATGATATATCAAAATTAAAAATTGATGATATTATTTGTCTTGGCGATAATATCGGATATGGAGCACAGCCAGAAGAGGTGATTGTAAATTTAAAGCGCCATGGTGTTTCATCTGTTCTTGGCAACCATGAACTTGCAATACTTGATAAGGATTATTTAAAGACCTTTGGCCCCTTTGCAGGAAAAGCTTTAACAATTAATAGAAAGAAAATGTCTGACCAGGCCTTAAGATATATTGCAGGTCTGCAGCCCTGTCTTGTCCGATATGACTGCCGTTTTGTCCATGGCGTGCCGCCTGATACCATTGCAAGGTATATTTTTCATGAGTCCAAACCAAGAATAATCAATATAATGGCACGGCTTAAACAGAGGATTACTTTTGTGGGACATACCCACCAACTGGCTGTCTATGAACTTGACCATGGTGTGTTAAAAAAAAAAAATATATTAAAATGCAGACTTTCTCTTGCAAAATCCAGGAGATATATTATAAATACCGGTAGTGTTGGACAGCCACGTGACGGCTATAATGAAGCTAAGTATATAATTTGGGATTCAGACCAATATACAATTGAATCAAGGCTTGTACCCTATGATTATCACAATGCTGCAAAAATGATTATAAAAGCAGGTATACCAAAACAATATGCTGAGATATTGAAAAAATCAAAAAGGAGAACTAATGCACAAATTATTAAATGACAGCCCAGGCGAAAAAATTATGCTCCTGGGTAATGAAGCCATTGCAAGGGGTGCCATTGAAGCAGGAGTGGCATTTGCAACTACATATCCTGGAACGCCATCCTCTGAAATATCTTTAAACCTTTTCCAGATGTCCCAGGAGTCAGATTTATATTTTGAATACAGCACCAACGAGAAAGTCGCCCTGGAAGTTGCAGCAGCAGCAGCTAATTCAGGACTTCGTACCTTTTGTATGATGAAGCATGTTGGCCTGAATGTTGCGGCAGATCCTCTCATGACTCTTGCCTATGTTGGAGTAACAGGCGGCATGGTTATCCTTACGGCTGATGATCCTTCAATGTTTTCAAGCCAGAATGAACAGGATAACAGATATTATGCCAAATTTGGCAATCTGCCAATGCTTGAACCATCTTCAGTCCCTGAAGCCAAAGAGATGATTAAATATGCATTTGAACTGTCAGAACAACTGCTTCAACCCGTACTGCTTAGAACTACAACAAGGATAAATCATTCCAATGCCTTTGTAACTTTTGGTGATATAAACCCGAGGAAAACCAAAGGGGAATTTATCCGGGAACCTTCAAGATGTGTTACAGTTCCAGCTGTTTCAAGACAGCTCCATGCTAACGTGCTTGAAAAAATGAGTAAGGCACAAACCATTGGTGAAACATCCAAATTAAATATAATTGACGGATCAGGAAAATTTGGCATCATTACAAATGGTGTTAGCTTTCATTATGCACAGGATGCATTGAAAGACCTTGGTATTGAAGATAATACAAAGATTCTGCGCCTTGGATTCTCCAACCCCATGCCTGAGAAACTCATCAAAGATTTCATCAAAGGGTGTGAAAAAATCCTTGTAATAGAAGAAGGAGAACCTTTTATGGAAGAAGCTGTTAAGGCTTTTGCCCAGGAAGAGGGTATAATCATTCCCATAAAAGGAAAATCCGACGAGCTTTTTTCCCGGCTCTATGAATATGATCCTGCCATGGTAAGAGAAAAAACTGCTTTGTTCTTTGGTGTTGATTATACTCCATCCATAAAGCTTGACAACGCTGATGTACCTGAAATCCCCATGCGGCCGCCAAATCTTTGTTCCGGATGTTCCCACAGGGCAACATTTTATGAGGTAAAACAGGCAGGCAAAGATATGGACATTATCTGCCCCACTGATATTGGCTGTTATACCCTTGGTTTTTTGCCACCCTTAAATATGGGCGATTTTGTAATCTGCATGGGATCTTCAGTAAGTACATCCTGTGGTTTTGGCCAGGCAACAGACCAGAAAGTGGTCTCTTTTATCGGAGATTCCACATTCTTCCATTCAGGAATAACAGGGCTTGTCAATGCAGTGTTTAACAACCATAATTTTACCCTTGTAATTCTGGAAAATGATATAACTGCCATGACAGGACATCAACCCCATCCAGGTGTGGATATGGAAAGATTTGGGCTTGATGGATTTGGCAGGATAAATATTGAAGAGCTTGTAAAGACCCTTGGTGTGAAACATGTTTCCATTGTTAAACCCTTTAAAGTGAAAAAGAGTATTGAAACAATTAAAGAGGCACTGGAATATAAAGGTGTTTCCGTAATTATCTCCCAGGAACCCTGTGCATTATATGCAAAAAGCCTGAAACTGCTCAAACCAAGAGCATTTACGGTTTCAGATAAGTGTGTTGACCACAGAGACTGCATCAATACCATTGCCTGTCCATCTTTTTTTATTGAGGACAACAAAGTTAAAATTGATGCTGATACATGTGTGGGGTGTGCTGTGTGTGCCCAGATCTGTCCTGAAAATGCAATCAGACCATTAAAAAAAGGATAATATACAAATGGAAACAACAAGATTAATAATCGTAGCTGTTGGAGGTCAGGGAAATCTTCTGGCATCCAAGGTTCTTGGAGAGGCTGCTCTTATTTCCGGTGTACCTGTCAGAATGAGTGAAATACATGGAATGGCACAGCGCGGCGGTGTTGTTGAATCTGCCATCGTTTTTGGGGATGCAACAAGTTCAATTATTTCCGATAATGAAGCTGATATCCTGCTTGGATTTGAGCCTTCTGAAACATTAAGAGCATTGAACAGATGTAACAAGAATACAAAGGTTATTACAAATACAGCCACTTCTCCACCTTTTACAGTATCAATAGGCAAGGGTGTTTACCCAGAAGTTGATAATATTAAAAAACTTATCAGTGATAAATGTTCGAGCCTTGTTGCCATTGATGCTATGAAACTTGCAAAGCAGGCAGGAAGCCCCATGAGTGTGAATATTGTTCTTCTCGGTGCCCTTGTTCAATCCGGCACCCTTGGTTTTACAAAGGAGAATGTTATAAAAGCCATTAAATCAAGAACAAAAAAATCTTTTCTTGATAAAAACCTTGAGGCTTTTGAGCTGGGATACCAGGCTGCTCAAAATTATAGTGCTTAGAACTACCCTAAAGGGCAGAAACTGGCAGAGCTGATTTGTTGTCACACAATAAAGCATGAAAGAAAACAGGTGGTCAGCTTGTTCTTTCATATAAAAGAGAAATGATAAAAAAATGAAAAAAATTCAGATAATTAATGGTCCCAATCTGAATATGCTGGGAAAAAGGGAACCTGAAATCTATGGTTCCCTCTCCCTTGATCAGATTAATACTGATCTTGCACACAATGCCACACCTCTCGGGCTGGAGCTTGATTTTTTCCAGTCCAGTCATGAGGGTACCATTGTTGATAAAATCCATGAAAATTTTAATGCAAAAATTGATGGTGTTATTATCAACCCCGGGGCATTCACCCATACCAGCATTGCCATCAGAGATGCTTTACTTCTATTGTCCTGCCCCATTATTGAAATTCATCTGTCCAATATTTATAAGAGAGAAGCTTTCCGCCATAAATCCATGCTTGCTGATATTGTAACAGGGCAAGTTACAGGTTTTGGAGCATATGGCTATCAAATGGCATTGAATGCAATGGCAGATATGATTTAATAGTTTTGAGGATTCTCTCGTTATTCCAGGTCCCATCATTTTTTAGAAACAGGCCAAAGCGTGCCCAGTCTCGTGCCGCAGCAAAATCAGCCATGCTTTTGCATTAAGCCCTAACATGGCGATTTGATTCCTGTGATAGTGATGTTGTTGATGCCATAGGCTCAATGAAGTATTTACTCCTGCTGCATTATTCGATATAAATATAAATGTTTTTTTTTGATTCACATTGTCATCTGCACGACCCAAGGATAATTTCTGATCTTCCATGGCTTGAGGATCGAGCAAAAATAGCAAATGTACAATACATGGTATCCTGCGCCACCATGGAAGGCAATTTTGAATTAACTGCACAATTATCCAAGGATTTTCCATCTATTCTGCCTTGTTTCGGGGTGCACCCCTGGTTTGTTGATACCATATCGCAACAATGGGAAAAAAATCTGGAGCATTATCTTGAAACATATCCATCTGGTATTGGTGAAACAGGTCTTGATTTTACCGATAAAACCTGTGACAGGGAGAAGCAGATCAAGATTTTTGAGCATCATCTTATGCTGGCAATGCAATTAAAACGCCCAATTAATATTCACATAAGAAAAGCCTGGGATACCTTTATTCACATTCTTAAAAAAAATGGGAAATTAGAAGTGCCAGGAATGATACACTCCTATTCTGGATCAGCAGATATGATTCCGATTTTTGAAAAATATGGTCTTTATATCTCTTTTTCAGGATCTGTTACCAATCCAAATGCAAAAAAAGTTATCAATGCATTGAAAAAAGTTTCAAAGAGTCGTTTTGTTCTTGAAACTGACAGCCCCGATATTTATCCTTATTTTTCTCAATCCAATTTACATTCTAAACTCAATGAACCTTCAAACCTGCCAGGGATTGCGCAGATTGCATGCAAAAGAGCTGGAATGGAGTTTCAAGAATTTACAGACCACGCTTTTAAGAATAGTTTGAATCTGTTTAATCCAATATTGCAACAAAGAGAGGAGAGATAATGGACCTGTTTGCAAGAACCACCCAGCTTCTCGGGAGTCAAAATATGGAGAAGATAAAAAAAGCAAAAGTGGCTGTATTTGGTTTGGGTGCTGTGGGATCATTTGCAATGGAAGCCTTGGCCCGTACGGGGATTGGGAATTTAAACCTTGTTGATTTTGATACAATTGACGCATCAAATATAAACAGGCAGTTATTGGCATTAAACTCCACAATTGGCAGTAAAAAAGCTGATCTTGCCCGTGAACGCATCCATGATATCAACCCCAGGTGCAGAGTCAATGTTCAAAATGCATTTATCAATGCCCAGAGCCTTGGAGATCTTCTGCAGCAAGATATTGATGTGGTGGTGGATGCCATAGATGGACTGAATTCAAAAGTAAATCTTCTTGTTAAAGCAAGAGAGATGAATCTTGAAATTGTTTCCAGTATGGGGGCTGCCGGCAGAACTGATATCTCAATGATAAGAACAGGAG